>CAYTPF010000039.1:0-9249 GCA_964439775.1 uncultured bacterium
ATAAAAATTGGTTAAACTCAGCAGATACAAAATGTTTAATTAATTCTTCTCTACTCAACCATTCTAATTTCTTATAAATATCTGGTAAAAATTGCTCAATTTGCTTTTCATCTACCTCAACTTTTTCAATTTTATCAATTAATGAAAATAACTGTTTTGTACAAATATCTTTTCCAGATGGCACTTGCTCTCTACTAAAATTAATTTTGAATTGTTTTTCTAATTCTTTAATCTTTCTCATTTCACGCGTATTAATAATTAAAATTGATATTCCCTTGTTGCCTGCTCTACCAGTTCTACCACTCCTATGTACATAAATTTCAGGATCATCAGGAAAATTATAATTAATTATATGAGATAGATTATTAACATCAATGCCTCTCGAAGCAACATCAGTTGCTACAAGTAATTGTAATCTATTTTTTCTAAATCTCTCCATTACTTCATCACGTTGAGCTTGAGTCAAATCACCATGTAATGCATCAGCATTATATCCATCCTGAATTAATTTATTTGCAATATCTTTAGTTTCTCTACGAGTTCTACAAAAAATAATCCCATAAATATTAGGATTTATATCAGCTATACGCTTTAATGCTTTATATCTATCTCTAGCTTGAACCATATAATAATAATGATCAACCTGCTTTGTACTTGTATTTATTTTTTCGGATGCAATGTGTTCAGGATTTGTCATGAATTTTTTTGTAATAGATAATATTTTCTTATTCATCGTAGCTGAGAATAAAAGCATCTGTTTTTCATCAGGAGTTTTTTCTAAAATTGAATCGATATCATCTTTAAACCCCATTGATAACATTTCATCTGCTTCATCAAGAATTACACGATCAATATATCTTAATGATAATCTTTTACGTTTAATCATATCCTTAGTTCTACCTGGTGTACCCACAACTATATGCGCTCCTTTTTTCAAGGATTTAATTTGTTTTTCAATACTTGATCCACCATATACAGATACTACATTCAAACCTACTATATATTTAGAAAAATCATTCAAATCTTTTGCAATTTGAATACACAATTCTCTTGTTGGGCATAATATAAGAGTCTGAGGCTTTCTAATATCTAAATTTGTACGGTGGATACTTGGAAGTCCAAATGCACCTGTTTTCCCAGTTCCAGTTTGAGCTGAAGCAATTAAATCAACTTTAGAGTCAATTAAATATGGTATTGTTTTTGATTGAATTGGAGTTGGCTTTATAAATCCTATATCATCAAGAGCATCTAGAATTTCTTTTTTTAAATTTGTTTCAATAAATGTATTCATTATAACGGCCAATAATATAGAATGAGCGGAGTCCCTAAAAGAACAATAATTATTTCTAAAGGCAAACCTAAACGCCAATAATCACCAAATTTATAACCACCTGGACCAAGTATCAATGCATTGCATTGATGACCAATAGGTGTTAAAAAAGCACATGATGCTCCTATTGCAACAGACATAAGAAAAGGATCAATATTAACACCTAATTCAATAGCAATTCCAACACTAATTGGTGCCATAATAAGAGCGGTAGCAGCATTATTTATAATATCAGATAGACACATAGTTATCATCATTATTAATGCAATGATTATCCAGTAAGGCATACCAGAGGTTAAATAAACTAATTTATTTGCAATTAATGTGGTCATACCCGTATTCTGCAATGCATCACTCAATGGTATCATTGAAGCTAATAAAATTATTATTGGCCAATCTATACTTCTATATAAATCTTTAGGCTTTAAAAGTCCAAAAAATATATAAATCAATATTGCACCAATAAATGAAATAGTTGTTGGAAAAACTCCCAGCATACCTAATAGGATAGCTCCAATAAAAACAGCTAAAGCAAACCCTATTTTAGAAAAAATTCCTAAGTCTATTTCTCTTCTAGCTAAAGGTAGTAATTCTAATTGATTAACATTACTTTTCAAATCATTTTCTGAGCCTTGCAATAAAAGAACATCCCCTAATTGAAAAATTATTTTTCCTAAACGTTTATGAATAGGCTTATTATAACGAGCAACTGCCATTAATGTCATCCTATTAAATGTTCTTCTGCGTAAATATTTTCTCATTCTTCCTATAAGAGGTGAATCTTGAGTTACTACTACTTCCATAAAAGTTGTTTCAATATTTTTAAGTGAGTCAATTCGATGTCTCATTTCTTTAGTAAAACGAACTTTATATTCATCCATAACTTCTTTTAAATCAGAGGGATCAGCCAAAGCTAAAAATAAACTATTTTTAGTTATAATATGATTTGGTTTTATAGATTTAGCTTCGTTATTCTCAATTATCTTAAATAATGTTAGTCTATCATTAGTTAATTTATTTATTTCTTTAATTTTAAGACCAATAAACATAGAGTCTTCCGGAATTCTAATTTCAGTAATATAATCATCAATTTTAAATAAGGAATTTGCTGTTTTTTTCTTTCTATCTTTCGGAATAAGTCTCCAACCAAATAATGAAATAAAAACAACACCAAATAAAGCAATTATTCCACCAACAGGTGTAAAATCAAATAAACCAAATGAGCTTGGTTGAAATTCATCAATATCTATATTCTGTTTTTCAAAATATTTTGCCTCAATAGAGCTTGGATTATCTAATGCTTTTTTTAATATTAAATGTTGCTGTTCAAATCTAACATTTGAAATGATAATATTTGGAGGAGTACCTATCATCGTGATCATACCTCCCAAAATACTAGCAAAAGCTAATGGCATTAATAATAAACTTGGAGATCTTTTTTTCTCCCAAGCAGTTTTCAATGTTACTGGCAGCATTAATGCAAGCGCTCCCACATTATTCATAAAACCTGATAAAATAGCAATTATAAAGCTTAAACCCGATATGTGAGCTGCTTGGTTATTTATATAAGGCTTTATTTTTCTAGATAAAAAATCTACTACACCTGAATTTTTCATTGCAGTACTAATTATTAATACAGCCCCTACAGTAATTACTGCAGGGTGACCAAAACCTAAAAAAATATTATCTATGTCTGTAATCAGCGATGATTGTTCACTACCAATTATCTTATCAGTAATAACTAATAGTAAAAGAGAAAATAAAGATACGATATCATATCGCCATTTCCCATAAACAAATAGTGAAAATGTAATAGCAATAATAATCGATATAGAAATTTGATCAATAGTCATATAAGAAGTTTCCAATCTTCTAATTTACAATTATATTTTCAGATATTTATAACAAAAATGTGTCATAGTGTCAGCTTTAACGCCAAGGAATGATTATTGTAATTTAATTAATAGAAAATTTAGGAGAAAATAGTGTCACAACAAAAATTTCAAACAGAAGTAAGTCAATTATTACATTTAATTATTCATTCGTTATATTCACATAAAGAAATATTTTTACGTGAGCTTATCTCAAATTCATCTGATGCATTAGATAAACTAAAGTATTTGACTCTAACTGATGATAAATTAAAATCATTAGATTTTAATCCAAAAGTTCATTTATCATTTGTAGATGATGATAATCCTAAATTAACTATATCTGATACTGGTATTGGTATGAGTAAAAAAGATTTACAAGATAACCTGGGCACAATTGCCAGATCAGGTACTAAAAACTTTCTTTCAAAGCTTTCAGGTGATGCTCAAAAAGATTCCAATCTCATTGGTCAATTTGGAGTTGGCTTTTATTCAAGCTTTATGGTTGCAGATAAAGTAGAAGTTATTAGTAAAAAAGCTGGGGCCAAGGAAGCCTGGAAATGGGAAAGCGATGGCAAAACTGGTTATGAAATCACAAAATCTTCAAAAGATGATATAGGGACTGAGATAACCTTACATTTAAATCAAGAAGGAAAAGAATATGCAAGCAAATGGAAAATTGAAGAAGTAATTAAAAAATATTCTGATCATATTGATTTTCCAATATTTCTAACATTTGATGATGTTGAATATGATAAAGAGGGTAAAGAAAAAGGGAAAACTGAAAAAACTGACCAAATTAATAAAGCTAATGCATTTTGGAAACGTTCAAAAAATGATCTAAAGAAAAAAGATTATAATGAATATTATAAAACTTTATCATATGATATGGAAGATCCTATGGATTGGATCCATACAAATGCAGAAGGGACTTTAGAATATACATTATTGTTTTATATACCTAAAAAAGCTCCTATGGATATGTATAGGGCAGATTATCAACCTGGAGTGAAATTATATGTAAACAGAGTCTTTATTACAGATGATGATAAAGAACTACTACCAACATGGTTAAGATTTATCAAAGGAGTTATTGACTCTTCTGACCTACCATTGAATGTTAGTCGCGAGATACTTCAACAAAATAGAATTATGGCAAAGATTAAATCTAATTCTGTAAAAAAAATATTAGATAAATTCAAATCAATAGCAAAAAATGAAAAAAAATACGCTGAATTTTATGATCAATTTGGTCGTCTTATTAAAGAAGGTGTATATCAAGACTTTGAACATAAAGAAACTCTTACAGAACTTTTGAGATTTAAATCATCAACGAATGATGGCTATTCATCTTTGCAAAATTATGTTGATAGAATGCAAAAAGATCAAAAAACAATTTATTATATTACTGGAACCAATGAAACTGCACTGCGACAATCGCCACTGCTTGAAATGTATCGAGAAAAAAATATAGAGGTACTAATTCTACATGATGAAATCGATGAGATTATAATACCATCTATTCCTAAATATAAAGATTTTGATCTTAAGTCAGTTAATAGAAGTGGAGCTGCAGATGAATTGAAAGATGAATCTGATAAACAAAAAGAACAAGATTTAAAACCATTAATTAAAAAAATCAAAACAGTTCTTGGTGACAAGGTTAAAGATGTTAAATCTTCAAACAGATTAAGTGATTCACCTTCTTGTATTGTTGCAGATGAAAATGACCCAACTTCACAAATGCAAGAAATTATGAAAGCTATGGGACAATCTGGTGATATGGATATCAAACCTATTCTAGAAATTAACCCAAAACATCAAATTGTTGTAAAGCTTAAATCAATGAGAAAAGGAAAAGCATTTGATGATGCATCATTCCTTCTTTATGAGCAAGCCTTACTTCAAGAGGGTGTTAAATTAGATAATCCTGCAGGCTTTGTTAAAAGATTAAATTCAATTATGGAAAAAGCTTTATAAATTAAAAATAAGAGGTCATAAATAATATTTTCAATCTATGGCCTCTATTGTTTCATATGGCGTTAGAGAAAAAATTTTCCATTTATCATTTTTTAATCGTAAATGGTATTGTGCTGAACCTGAATAAAAAATAGAATGATCATCTTTATATCTTGAAAAGTCCGCATTAACAATAGCAATACTACTATCAATTAATTGAATGTTAATTTTATCCCATATACTATATGAATAATAATTGGGCAAATCACCTCTTATTTTTCTATAAATTAATCTTAATTTGAACTTGTGAGATGCCATAATAGTTTTATCTTTAAGATTAAATGAACTAGGTAAATCAAAACATTCAATAATTTTAGAATAATTAGCCTCTCCAAATGCTTTATTATACTCTTCTAAAACATCAATTATATTCTGTTTCTCATTAGTAAAAACTAATGTTATAAATATAATTAAAAATGAAAAAAATTTAACCATTCCATATTCCTAAATAAATATTAAACTATTTTTTTTAAAATTAATACTTTTTCTCTATTTTTTCTTTTATCTATGGATAATTTAGAAAAATAGCTATCTATAATTTCAAATTTTCCTTTAATTATTTGATTGATTTCTTTTAGACTAACTCTGTAAGGTGGACCATCCTTAGATTTTTTATCTAATGGAATAAAAATTCCAAATAATATTCCATTATTATTTAATATTTTATACGCTAAATCGAAATATTCTACTCTTCTTTTCGGATCAATTGCGCAAAAGCAAGTATACTCAAATATTAAATCAAAATAATCTAAGTATTGATTATCCAAATTAAAAATATCATCTTTAACTAGATTAATAGATAAATCATTTTCAATTGATTTATCTTTTAAATTTCGTATTGCTTTTTCTGAAAAATCAACTGCATAAACATCATTTTTATATCTTGCGAATTCCATTGCATCATATCCATTCCCACAGCCTAAGACACAAACCTTACCAATACTATGTTTTATATTTTTTAAATAATTTGATACTATAGGTGTAACTCTACCTATATCCCATTTAGTATTTCCATTTATATATAGATCATTCCAAAAAACTGGCGATGAAACATTTTTATTTAAAATAATTTTTACATTGCTATGCCAATATGCAATTATAATAAATAGAGATTGGAAAGGTAAACGACCCCATGCAATCATAGGTGAAATTCCCATTGCTTCACCATTGGTTTGAGCTAAATAAATATTTGCAGGAAATACTGCTATCAATAATAATATTAAACCAAAAGATGCTATTTTTCTTGTTTTATTAAATAATAATAAAATTCCTAATAATATCTCAAAGAAGCCACTTATATATACAAGTTCAATATGATATGGTAAATAGGGTGGCATTATTTGCAAGAACCATTCAGGTTCAGTAAAATGCTTAATACCAATATTAATATAAAAATACCCCATTAAAAGTATAGTTATAAATTTAAGATACTGAATAAGCATTATATGATTTTTAGATATATTATATCTTATCTAATTCTGATTCTGGAAGTTCTAATATATTTTCAGCTTCTAAAACTTCTAAAGTTGAAACATCTCTCATTTTTCTATTAATGGCATTAGTTCTAGTAACTCTAAGATCACTTAATGATTTCGTAGCTGTATTTAGCTGTTTATCAACTTTCTCTAGTTGTGCTCCAAATTTATTAAACTCAGTTTTTACAGCTTCTAATATTTTCCAAACCTCACTACTTCTCTTTTGTACTGCTAATGTTCTAAATCCCATTTGGAGACTATTTAATAATGCAGAAAATGTAGTTGGACCTGCAATTGTAATATTAAATTTATCTCTTAAACTGTCTAATAAACCAGGTTCTTTCAAAATCTCAGCATATAAACCCTCAATAGGTAAAAACATAATTGCGAAATCAGTAGTATTGGGAGGATCTAAATATTTTTTTGAGATGTCTTTTGCAAATACTTCAATTGATTTAATTAACTGCGAACGTTCATACTTTATACCATCTTTATCAGCATTTTCATACTGATCATTTAATCTATAATATGATTCTAGAGGAAACTTTGAATCTATGGGTAACCAAATATTATCATCAGAATCCTTACCTGGTAATTTGATAGCAAACTCAACATTAGCCTGACTTCCAATTTTTGTTGCTACATTTTTACTATATTGATCAGTTGTTAAAATCTGTTCTAAAATATTTTCAAGCTGATACTCACCAAAAACACCTCTTGTTTTAACATTTGTAAGAACCTTTTTTAAATCACCAACACCAGTAGCAATATTTTGCATTTCACCTAATCCCTTATGTACCTCTTCTAAACGTTCACTTACCTGCTTGAATGATTCCCCAATTCTTTTTTCCAATGTCTTTTGCAATTTTTCATCAACAGTATCTCTCATCTTATCTAGTTGATTAGTATTATCGTCTCTAATATCTTTAAATTATTGATTTATAGCATTTTTAATATCTTTTATATTATTATTAAAACTACTTTCAAATTTTTGCAATGAATTACTTAATTCTTCTCTATTCTGTTTAGCTACTCTGTTTGATTCTTCTCTATTTCTCTGTAATTGATCATTCACATTCTTTTCATTTTTTTCTAATGAGTGACTAAACTTTATAATATCTTCTTGAAAACTATTTTTATTAGAATTTTTATTTTTCCATAATTGAAATATTTGAATTATAATTATTATAAAAAATAAACTGAAATACAATATTGTAAATGAATTGGTCATATTAAAAAATTAACTATATAATTATTTTAAAAACTAATACTTTTAACTAGATAAAAAAAAACGAATGAAACTCAAATCTCATCCGTTTTTTTATTATTTAATTTATATTTATTTAATCAACATTAATTTCTGTGTTTTTACAGTTGTACCAAATTGCAAAGACATTAAATAAATACCACTCACTTGATTTAAAGCATTCCAAGTTAAAGAATGATGCCCTATATCTAAGTAACCATCATATAACACATCAACAAGTTGACCTGAAATATTATAAATCTTAATTGAAGAATTTAAATTATCATACAAATCAAAAGAAATTGTAGTTGTTGGATTAAATGGATTTGGATAAGATTTATTCAAACTAAATAATACTGGTTCTATAATAGAAGTAGATTGAATCTCATTACCATAACTATCTGAAACTATAAAATCTTCAACTTGGATATTATCAGAAAAATTTAATTTAATTTTTCCATTAAATGAATTATTCATAGTATAAGCTAGAACAATACCATTAGAGCTATGTATATACCAATCAGAAGGTAAATTTGAATCTACAACATTAGATTTGTTTTCTAATTTAATTTGAAAACCTGAAACTGAATTTGCAGATAACTCTAATTGATTATTTTCAATACTATAATATGCTTCAGAATCAATATCAATATGACCTACCCTATCTTGTCCCTGAATCAAATTTATCATTCCAACAATATCTAAAATATCTAATGAACCATCACTATTAATATCAGCTGTGATAAACTCATTATCTGAAGGATCAGCTATTAATAAAATAAAATTAATCGTTTGAACAATATCTAAAATATTAAGATCTCCATCTAAGTTTACATCTCCAGATTGTCCACCTACCATAATATTGCCACTTATACTATCAAAAGCTAAGGCATCACCATTATCATCAGATACTATCAAATTATCTAAAATAAGTTCAACATTTTCTCCAAATTGAGCATTATCAGATAAAGCATAATGTATTGTTGCAACCTGATTCATTTCATTTGTTGGATCAATAGAGCAACCTTCAAGACTAAACATAATTGCAATCAAGTAACCATTAACATCATTTAAACTAGCTTCAAAACAATCAATATGGCTTTCAATCTCTAAACCTTCAACCCAATCAGGTTCATCAATTACATTAAATTGGAAACCACCTACATTTACATTCGATTCCATATATACATTTATCTCAACTATTGAGCCAGGTTGAGATGTAACTGAATCTAATTTTATCAATCCATTCGCTTGATTATCTTCATCTTCTTCACCCTCTTCATCTTCTTCGTCATCCCAATCTGATTC
>CAYTPF010000040.1:0-8959 GCA_964439775.1 uncultured bacterium
GAGAAAAAGTGCCTCATAATGTTTTAAATGCTAAGCAACATCAAAGTGAGGCAGAAATTGTTGCAAGAGCTGGTCATAAATCGGCAATAACAATTGCTACAAATATGGCGGGTAGAGGAACTGATATTAAATTAGCAGAAAATATCCTTGATTTGGGAGGATTGTATATTCTAGGTACAAGTAGGCATGAATCACGCAGGATCGATTTGCAATTAAGGGGTAGAAGTGGTAGACAGGGAGATCCTGGCGAATCCGTATTTTATTTGAGTTTAGAAGATAATCTTATGCGATTATTCGGTTCAGATAGAATAGCGAAAGTTATGGATAGGATGGGTATTGAAGAGGGTGAAGTAATAACCCATGGTATGGTTTCTAAATCTATAGAAAGGGCACAGAAGAAAGTAGAAGAAAGAAACTTTTTAATACGTAAGCATCTACTAGAGTACGATGATGTTATGAACCAGCAAAGAACTCTGGTATATGATAGAAGAAATTATGCTTTGCACGAGGACTCTATACAAAGTCAAATTCAGGAAATTATTAATGATTATTTAGATGTTGTAGTTAATGATTTTTGTAATGATTCTGATGATATATCAAGTTTAGACTGGGATGGATTAAATTTAGAATTGATGGATGTTTTTTCATTAGATGTTAAAATGCAAGATATAAATGTAGAGACTGTATCTGATTTAAAAGATGCTATTATTCAGGCGGTTAATGTATTGCTATCTTCAAGAAAAGAAATAGTTGATACAGATTTGTTTAATAATTTTCAAAAGTTTGTAGTTTTCAATACTATTGATAAAAAATGGCGTGAACATTTACTAGCAATGGATCAGCTCAGAGAAGGTATTGGTTTAAGAGCTTATGGACAAAAGAATCCTTTGATTGAATATAAATCTGAAGGTTTTAAAATGTTTACTGAAATGATGGTGGAGACGAATAGGGAAACTTTAAAAAGAATTTATAGAACAAGAATCAAGGTTTCTAATAATGCAATTGCGCAATCTAGGAATTTGAAAATAAGGCACGATGAATCAACAGGCATGGGCTTTACTGCTCCTCCTCAACAAGCTCAATCGCAGAATAGTCAAGGTCAGCAGGTTGGTAAGCGTCAACCAATTCAAGTGGATAATAAAGTAGGAAGGAATCAAAAGGTAATAATTTCAAATGGCCAAGAGCAAAAGACATTAAAGTATAAAAAAGCCGAAAAGCTATTAAATAGTGGTTGGACAATCGATGAGATTTTATAAAAAATGATAAGCGTATCAAATTGTGTTGTTTGTTATGTTATAGTAATTTGAACATACAATGCTTAGTTTTATAAATATATAGACGTATTTTGGCTTGGAGTATTTAAATTGATTAAGAAAGGTAATAGAATGAAATTCGATACAAAAGTAATTAGGTCGGGTATAGAGCCAGACCCAACAACAGGTGCGATTGTGCCACCTATTTATCAAACTGCTACATATGTTTTGGATGAAGTTGGAAAAATGAAGGGATTTGATTATACTCGATCAGCCAATCCAACCAGACAGGTTTTGGAAAATAACTTGGCGGCTTTAGAAGGTGGAAAATATGGTACGTGTTTTAGTTCTGGAATGGCTGCGGTTGATAGTGTTTTGAAAATGTTATCATCAGGAGATCATGTTGTTTGCTCAGATGATGTATATGGAGGTGTTTCAAGATTATTTAATGATTTATTAGTTAATTATGGATTAGAATTTACTTATGTAAACTCATCAAATTCTCAGGAAGTTGAAGATGCTATAAAAAATAATACTAAATTAATTTGGATTGAAACTCCTACCAATCCATTGCTTAAAGTTACCGATTTGGATGCTGTTGGTAAAATAGCTAAAAAACATAATATTATGTATGGTGTAGATGCAACTTTTTCAACTCCTGCATTGTTAAGACCCTTAGAATTTGGAGCAGATATTGTAATGCATAGTACTACAAAATATTTAAGTGGACACAATCAGATTATTGGTGGTGCGATTATTACAAGTGATGATCACATAAATGAGCGGATGGAGTTTATGCAAAAAACCATTGGTGCAGTCCCAAGTCCATTTGATTGTTGGCTAACTTTATCAGGCATTAAAACATTATCAATTAGAATGGAAAGGCATTGTAAAAATGCTGCAGTGGTTGCTGAATTTTTAGAAAATCATCCAAAAGTTAAATCTGTAAGCTATCCTGGATTAAAATCTCACCCAGGATATAAAGTAGCAAAAGAACAGATGGATGGATTTAGTGGTATGATTTCGATGGAGCTTGAAGGTGGAATATCTGCAGGGACCTCATTGATGAACAGTGTGAAATTATGTTCATTAGCTGAAAGTCTTGGTTCTGTAGAAACTATGATTACTCATCCAGCTTCAATGACACATGTTGATGTGCCTAGAGAAGATAGGATGGCAAGAGGCTTAACTGATGGCCTTGTTAGGCTATCAGTTGGCATAGAGGATAAAGATGATATCATAGCAGACCTAGATCAAGCATTAAATTCTTAGTTTGTAACACATTGACACAACAAATAACAGATTGAAACAATAAAAATATATTTTCATATATTCATTTCTATTATGTTTTAATTAGTTAGTAAGTGTAATTTAATAGCCTTTCACAAGGCTAATAATTTTAAAATAAAATTTTTGTTGTAATATTTAATTAATAATGGAGGATAAATCATGTTTAATTTAAAATCTAATTATATTAAGACCGCTATTTTAATTTTGGGTTCTATAATATACTCTCAAGAAGTTTCTTTAAGTTTTGGTGCTGTTGATGAGACAGCTGGAACAATGGAAATTCTTATGGAAAATTCTGAAGATGTTGGTGGTTTTCAATTTGATTTGACAGGCCTAACAATAACTGGAGCTTCTGGAGGAAGTGCCGCGTCCGCTGGCTTTATGCTTTCAAATAGCTCTAATAGAGTAATTGGTTTTTCATTGACAGGCTCTGTAATCCCTGCTGGTTCGGGTGTTTTGACAGTCTTGACTTTTGAAGATTTTGATACATATTCTTGTTTAGAGGCTGGAGTTTTTTCTGATTCTGATGGTGTAGCTCTAGGCGTAGAATATGGTGATTGTTATGGAGATGCACCTATATCTGGCTGTATGGATGAAAATGCTTGTAATTATGATATGGATGCTACTCAAGATGATGGTAGCTGTGAGTACCCTGAAGGCGTATGTGACTGTGATGGGAATCCATCGGATGATTATTGTGATTGCGAAGGGAATATTGATATTGGATGTGGATGTGGTCAAACTAATTTTGAATGTTGGGATGGTGCCGTAGTGTGTGATGAAGCTGAATGTTCAGAAGAGCCAGCTGCTGTTGTGTTGAGTTTTGGTAATGTGGATGAAGATAATGGTACAATGGAAATTTTGATGGAAAATATTTATGATGTTGCAGGATTCCAATTTGATATTATGGGTATTACAATTACAGGAGGCTCTGGTGGAAGCGCAGAAGAAGCTGGATTTATGGTTTCGACTAGCTCAAATAGGGTGATTGGTTTTTCATTGGCTGGTTCGGTAATTTCAGCTGGTTCTGGTGTTTTAACAAACTTGACTTTTTCTGATCTTGGCACATATTCTTGTTTAGAGGCAGGTGTTTTTTCTGATGCTGATGGAAATGCATTGGATGTAGAGTATGGAGATTGTATAGGAACTCCACCAGTATATGGATGTACTGATGAGTCTGCTTGTAACTATGATGCGAGTGCAGATACTGATGATGGTAGCTGTGAATATCCTGAAGGGGTTTGTGATTGTGATGGTAACCCAACGGATGATTATTGTGATTGTGATGGAAATGTTGATATTGGTTGTGGATGTGGAGAAGTACAAGTAGAATGTTGGGATGGTACTTTGGCTTGTGATGATCTAGAGTGTCCTACAGCTTCAGTTGAAATTTTATATAATACACCAAATACAATTGGTGGATTTCAGTTTGATATGGATGGTGTAACTATAGTATCAGCAGCTGGTGGAGCTGCAGAAGCTGCAGGGTTTTTAGTTTCGGCAGGTTCAACAACTGTGATTGGATTTAGTTTGGAAGGAACTGTTATTAAACCTGGGTCAGGTGTTTTAACTGTTTTAGAGGTTCAAGGCGATCCTGCTGATGCGTGTTTAGTTTCTGGTGATACTGAACTTGTAATTGCTGACCCTGATGGAGTTCAAATGTATTCTTGGGTGGATGATTGTTTAACAATCAATTGTAATCTACCTGATGCACCTCCTGCCCCAGAAGATTTAATAGCAACAGTATCAAATGATGGAGCTGGTAATGATGTATCGCTTTCATGGTCTGCTTCAAACAGTGCTGAAGGATATAAAGTTTATCAAGATGGCTCTTTAATAGGAAGTACATCTAATACGTCCTTTTCAGCGGATGATTTAGCATAT
The DNA here is from genome assembly GCA_964439775.1 of uncultured bacterium. Taxonomy (GTDB): domain Bacteria; phylum Fidelibacterota; class Marinisomatia; order SCGC-AAA003-L08. The sequence continues at coordinate 4,428 of CAYTPF010000040.1, forward strand.
TCTACTACATTTGATTTTTGTGTTAGTGCTTATAACATAGGTGGTGATTCAGATCAAGCTTGTACGCAGGCAACAACTGGCGAGGCTCCACCTGAGCCACTTATTGAGCCTGAGAATTTAACCGCTGAGGCTGGAGATAGCGTAGTCTTATTGAATTGGGATGATCCTCCAGGTGAGGTCGCAGGAACGTTAACGGTTAATGTGACAACAGATCAATATGCTGCTGAAACAACTTGGGAGCTTGTATCATCATCAGGTGAGGTTATTGCAAGTAATCCTGCATTGGCAAATGAAACTGAATATTCTACAGATGTAGAGTTAGAAGCAGGTTCATATACATGGACGATTTTTGATTCTTGGGGTGATGGTATTTGTTGTGGCTATGGATATGGTGGATATCAATTATTGTTAGATGGAACTGAAATTGCGAATGGTGGCGAGTTTGGCGCTGAGGAGAGTGTTCAGTTCTCTGTTGATGGAATGGTAATGTCAATTTCTACTGGATACTATGTTGAGCCACATGGTTATGAAAAAGGTCAGATTGTAGAAAATTGGCAAGATCTTGAAGTAGAGTATACTATAGAAGAATTTGTAAATGTTGATAGAGATCTTTTAGGCTATAATGTTTGGAGATCTTTGGTATCTGGCAGTGGATATGAAATGGTTGGTTCTACAGATTTAAATACTCAGTCCTATTTAGATGAAGGCTTGGAGAACGAAACAACATATTACTATGTTGTTACTGCTGTATATGATGGTGGTGAGTCTGATCCTTCAAATGAGGCGTCAGCTACACCGATGCCATATGTTCCAGATCCTGCTAGCAACTTGGTTGCTGAGCCAGGAGATGGTCAAGTTGATCTATCATGGAATGCTCCGGGTGGATTTGGAGGATTTCCTCCTTGTCCGGATGGATCTGCTGAATATGTAGACTGTGCTGGAACATGTTTTAATAACTTAGATTGTGCTGATGGAACCTATGATGGTTGTGTTGAAGGAAATAATACTTGGCTTGGTGATGGTTTCTGTGATGATGGCTCGTTTAATTTAGTGTTTTGGCTTCCTGATAATGAATGCCCTGAGTATGGTAATGATTGTGGTGATTGTGGCGCGTTTGATCCGGTAGTAGATGATCCAAATGGTGTATGTGGTGGTGATGGTGGTGGAGGTGATACCGATTGTACCTCTATTGATAATTTCAATGTAACCAGTCCTGATGATTGTTTAGAGAATACAAATTATTTTGCAATGAGCTGGGATGGTGGATGTGAGATTACAACGTTATCTTTTGGAGTATATGATGTAAGTGAAAATGTATTAGATGCATCTGGATTAGGCTTTGATGCTACAGTTAATTTGTATGGATTTGGACCAAATGAAACTTATATGTTCCAAGTTTGTTCGGGTGATGTTTGTTCTGATATTGCGAACGCTACTTCTTCTAGTACTGATTGTGGAGGAGGAGATGAAGGTGACTATGGCTTTGTAGCTACAGATCAAATGCCTCCAGAGCTTATTAAGAATTTTAATCCTGATCCTGCAAATTACGTTCAAACACGTGAAGAGCTTACAGGTTTTGATGTTCAAAGGTCTGATGTGTCTGGAGGTCCATATACCTCAATTGCAACTACTGCACCAGATATGACAGATTATGTTGATGAGGATGTTGTGAATGGTAATACATATCATTATGTTGTTACAGCTGTTTATGATATAGGCACATCTGATCCTTCAAATGAGGCTTCTGCGACTCCAATGAGTACAGTTGTTCTTAGCTTGTCAGATGCTGCTGTTGTAAGTGGAGATAATGTGACTATCACTGTTTCGGCAGATAATGTTGAGCCTATTTCTAGTTTACAATTAGACTTATCTGATGTTCCTGGCTTTTTAACAGTAGTTGGTATTGCAGCTAGTGATCGTATACCTGCTGATTGGACTTTGGATGCTAGTGAAAACAATGGATTGTCAGTAATTTCAGGATCTTCAGCGGATGGAACTCAAATTGAAGCAGGTTCAGGAGCTCTGTTTGATATTGAATTTTCTACTCAAGCAGATTATCCAGCAGAGGTATCTCTATGTACAACAGGTGAATCATTTACAGATTCTGCTGATCAAGAATACTTTGTTGATTCTGCTTGTTCAATGGTGGACGTTACTATTGGATATAATGTTTCATTGGGTATGAACGTTACTACTGAGACTGCAGATGTTTTTGAGGATGTAATTGTTGAGCTGTCAATTGATACGGATACTCCGGTTTCTAGTATTGCTGTTCAGCTTTTAGATAGTCCTGATGCTGCAGGGTTTGTTGCTATGGATGCTGGCGATGTATTGCCAGATAGTTGGGACTGTAATGCAACATTGAGCGGTCAGGTTACCTGTAGTGGTCCTGATGCTTTTACTGGATCAGGTGTTTTTGCTACTGCATATGGTCTTGTGAATGAAACTGCATTTGCAGGAATGGTAGAGTTTTCTTATGGTAGTTCAAATATTGTAGATCCAGATGGTAATGGATTATATGTTGCTTCATTTGAATCTGATTCATTTGAGGTTTATCCAGGATTCTTGCTTGCGCCAATGAACCTAGTTGCTGAATCAGGTCAAAATGGTGAAGTTCCATTAATGTGGCAGGGAATGCCAGATCCGGTATGGGTTGGTTATGATTCTGGTGGAAACTATACATCTATTGGTACTGGTGGTGCTGCTGATTTTGATGTAGCTATTAAATTTGAACAAGATCAGTTGTCTGAGTATCCAGGTATGAATATTTCTAAAGTTAGATTTATTCCAAATGAGGCAAGCTGTGAATATTCTGTTAGAGTATGGTATGGTGAAACGCTTGTTGTTGATCAGCCAGTTCCAGAGGTAATTCTTGCTGATTGGAATGAGGTTACATTGACAGAGTCTGTTCCATTGCCTTCAGAAGGTGATTTATATATTGGATATAGAAGCAATACGACAACTGGATTCCCAGCAGGTTGTGATGGTGGTCCAGCTGTTGAGGGTTATGGTGATCTAATCTCTTTAGATGGTGGTGGTTGGACTAGTATGTCACAATCTTATGGTCTTAACTATAATTGGAATTTAAATGCATATCTATCATCTCCATTTGGTGATGTAGCAGAATTAAATCCAATTGAATCAACTCCATCGAATGCAGGTGGTATGATTTTAGAATCAGGTGTAATTAACACTAATGATACGGATCATAATATGTCACTTATTTCTGATGACGAAACAGATTATAATGTTTGGACAGATAATGTTGATAGAGATATTGAATTGACGGGTTATAATGTATATCGTTCTGATGTATCTGGTTCAGGATATGCAATGATTGGTCAAACAGATGGATCGGTTACTGAGTACCTTGATACAGATGCGATGAATGGTAATATGTATTACTATGTAGTTTCATCAGTGTATGATAATCAGCACGAATCAGATTATTCAAATGAGGCAAATGCTATGCCAATGTCGTGGCTTGAGCTTGGTTTAACTGGTGGTGAGGTTCAAGGTGGTGATGAGATAACATTGACATTCTCTATGACCAATGATGAGCCTGTTGCGGGTGTTCAGTTTGATTTAGTTGATATCCCTGATTATTTATATTTTACAGGTATTGTTGGTACGGATAGAGTTCCAGCGGACTGGTCTTTGTCTGGAGCAGAACAAGGTGCTGGTAATTCAAGGGTTATTGGTTTTTCATTGATGGGTACAACGATTGAGGCTGGCTCTGGTCCATTGCTTGAGATAACATTAGGTAGTATTGCAAGTATGCCAACTGATGTTGAGGTATGTACAGGCAATGAATCATTTGCTGATTCTGAAGGGAATCCTTTCCCATCTGAATCTGTTTGTAGTACTGTTTCAATTGATGTTGAAAGTGTAAATACATCAATTAGTGCTGTTTCTGATCCAGTAGATCAAGGAGATACATTTGAGGTGACAGTATCAATGGACAGTCCTGTTGATATTTATGGATTTCAATTAGAGATTGATGATACCCCTGAGTCTATTACAGCAATTGATGTTCAGCCAAGTGCCTTATTAAATGAGGCAGGTGGAATGTTCCAATGGAGTGAACTGGATGGCTATGTAAATGCTTTATGGTTTACTTTGGACTTATCAGCGTTAGAGGTATCTGGTGATTTGTTTACAATAACATACCAGGTTGATGCAGATGCCCCTGATGGAATATCTGATATATGTTTTAGACCTACATCTGTATTTTCAGATGAAAATGGTATTGAAATTTATACTCAGTATGAGTGTAGTAGTGTAACTGTAGGTGTTCCTGATGTAATGCTATCACTAGAGCAAACAAGTGCTACTACATATGATATTCATATGGATAATTCAGGATTGGTTGCTGGAATTCAATTTGCAATTTCTGATAATCCTGAGATGTTATCATATGTTAATTTTGATGCAACTGATCGTATCCCAGGAGATTGGATGGTTCAGGGAAGTGATGTTAATGGTGCTGCAACTATGGTAGGATTTTCATTGGCAGGTTCAACAATTGCTGC
>CAYTPF010000041.1:0-224 GCA_964439775.1 uncultured bacterium
TTCAGAGGATATAGCTTTTACAGTGAATGCAATCAATGATGCTCCAATATTATCAGCAGTAGGTAATCAGTCTACAGATGAGGACGAAGATTTAACAATATCAGTATCAGCGAGTGATGTTGATATAGATGAGAATGGTCAAAGCTTAACATTTGCACTTACTTGTGAAGATGCTAGCTTGGTAGAGACATCATGTGTATCTACAGGAGACAGAACAGCAGATT
>CAYTPF010000041.1:324-8838 GCA_964439775.1 uncultured bacterium
GGATGTACTGTAACGGTTGTAGATGGTAATGGTAGTTCTGATTCTGAGGATATTACATTGACAGTGAACTCTGTAAACGATCCTATTACATTATCAGCTATTGGTGATCAGTCTACAGATGAGGATACAGATTTAACGATATCAGTTTCATCTGATGATATTGATTTAGAGTTTTATGGTGAGCAACATACATTCACATTAGAGTGTGGTGATGCTAGCTTGGTAGAGACATCATGTGTATCTACAGGAGACAGAACAGCAGATTGTATATTTGATGTTATGGATCATCAGTATGGATCTACTGGATGTACTGTAACGGTTGTAGATGGTAATGGTAGTTCTGATTCTGAGGATATTATATTAACAGTGAATGCTGTAAACGATATCTTATCTCTAGGTGCAATAGATGCGTCATATGTAACAAATGAAGATGAAAATTTAACTGTTCATGTATGTGTTACAGATCCAGATATTGAAACAAATTTTGATGATATTGTTTTTGAAGTAGATTGTAACAATTCATCATTAGGTATACCAGCTATTGGTGAGATTGATATTGAAGATGATGATGAGGAATGTGCGATATTTATATATCATTTATATGAAAATCAACATGGTAATGATACTTGTACAATAACTGCAACTGAGTCACCTGCAGGTAATTCAGAATCTGCTACATTTAGCCTTGAAGTCATTCCTGTTAATGATGATCCACAACTTCATCTTATTGGTGATCAAATTACAGATGAAGATATAGACTTTATCATATCAGTAACAGCAGAGGATCCAGATATTATTACAGATGAACAGGTATTAACGTTTAGTCTAGAATGTAATGATGATAGCTTAGTGGAAACATCTTGCGTGTCTACAGGAGATAATTCAGCTAATTGTACATTTGATGTTATGGATGATGCTTGTGGTGTTGCTGATTGTATGGTTACTGTAAATGATCAAATTAATGATAGAGCTATTGATTTAGAACAGTTTACTTTAACAGTCAATTCAATAAATGATTCTCCTATCTTATATGCTATTGGTGATTTATCTACAAATGAGGATGAAGATTATTCAATCGTTATATCCTCTGATGATATAGATTTGAGTACTTCTTGTCCTGATGAAGGTTTAACGTATACTGTTGAATGTGAAAACAATGATCTTGTTATACCAAGTTGTGAAGTGTTAAATGATGAAGAAATAGAATGTACGTTTGATGTTCAAGATAATCAATTTGGTAATACAACATGCTTGGCATCAGTTCTAGATTCTTTTGATGGCTCTGATAGTGAAGAATTTACATTTATAGTTCATCCTGTTAATGATGAAATTGAAGTTTCTTTATGTCCAACTACAAGCTGGGAAATTGAATTTAATGTTGATCCAGAGTATACTAATATGGCATTATTAAGCTATACAGCTGCTTATTCAGATTTAGATAGCTGTTTTGGTGTTTATGATATTGATAGTGATTTAGAATTTGAATGGACAGTATCAGGTATGAATGGAAATGATGAGCCTATGGTAGTATCAGGAAGTACATTAGAGTTTTATAGTCCTATAGATTCTGAAATATTTATTGATTTACATATCTATGAGATCCACTCTATAGATATTGATGGTGATGGAATATTGGATGATGTTCAAGAGACTGTATCTCATAGTAGTGTCCATCCGTTTATGTTGGTTGCTGATGTTTTTGGTTGTGATGGTGAAATGGCAGAATATGATGAGTGTGATGTTTGTTCTGGATGTGGTTTATTAGAATATTATTATGATAATGATTCTGATTGTTTCTATGAAGACTTCGCTGGTCTTTACTGCTCAGAAAAAGGTGAATTGTCTGAATATGATCTTCCAGATGATAATATGATAACAGGTAGCCCATGTGTATCAGGAGATTGCGATTTCTTACCATGGGGTCCAGACTATAATTGGAATTATTTCTGTCAAGAGGTTGATGATGAAGGTGAGAATTACATTGATGAATGTGGTGAATGTGCTGGTTGTAATGCATGTGATAGTCCTCTTGGTGATGGTAACCTAGATCAGGTAGTTGATATTATGGATATCATGGTAGTTATTGAGTATTTGTTTAATGATCTTGATGCCCTTGGATTAAATGAACTGCCTGAAGATGATTTAGATTGCTTAGAGTCAAGTATCTATATTGATGGATGTGATGGCTCTTTAGATCCGCTTGGAGATTTCCCTGATCAGGATTATTCAATATTGATTGGTGAAAATAATATTCAGTATGAAAATATTAATGTGAATATTGCTAATGGATGTACTGATCATTGTGATGCCTGTATTGATATTCTTGATATTGTAGGAATAGTTGAAATTATTTTTAACGATGATTTATCAAGAGATTTTGCTGATAATGTTCATTTAGTTAAAGATGCTAACGATTTAAGATTAGAGACAAATGGAGATGTATCACTGCATCTTGTTTTAAATCATGGTTTAGGTTTTGATTTGACTTTATCTGATCAAGGATATATACAAGATTATCAAACAAATGGCACTAGAACTGATATCATTTTACTGATGCCAGATAATGGAACTATTTTATCATCTACTAATTCTTTTGAGGTTGTTAAAATTACAGCGGCAACAAATGGTGAATATATAGATGTAGATTATGATGTGATTCCTAATGAGTTTGTTCTTGAGGATGTATATCCAAATCCATTTAATCCTACAACAAATATTGCATATTCATTACCAATAACATCAGAAATATCAATTAGAATCTTTGATATTCAAGGTCGAGAGATAGATGTATTGTATGATAATATACAGGATGCTGGTAGCCATATGTTGGTATGGGATGCAAGTAGCTTTGCAACGGGTATTTATTTTGTTAAAATGTCTAGTGGTAGCTTTACAGGCATGAAAAAAATAATGTTAATTAAATAATAGGTATTGGAATTATATATGTTAAATAATAATAAATCAAATTTGATGACTAAATTATTTCTGACAATAATATTTTCAGTATCTCAGTTATTTTCCCAAACTGAATGTGATGAGAATGTTGTTGAAGATTGTTTGGGTATATGTGGTGGTGATAATGTATGTCTATCCATTGATAATATTAATGGTACTGATGGTTCATTTGATATTTTGTATAATAGCATTCAAAATATTTATGGTTTTCAGTTGACACTTGAAGGCCTAGATAATATTTCATGTAGCAATGAACATTTTAGTATTACAAATCAGGGAGATTTATTCCTTGGTTTTTCTTTTCAAGGAATATTCCTTGAACCGTCTTCAAATGGTATTCTATTAAGCTGTGAATTTACTCCAGGCTTGGATTTGGATTTATGCTTTGATAATGTAATCATGGCTGGAGGAGATGTTCAGACTGATCAGTTAGTACCAACATTAAATTCATGCGAAGAGGTTCCAAATTGTTGGCAAGATTGTAATGGTGATTGTGATGGACTTGCCTACTTAGATGATTGTGGGGTATGTTCAGGTGGAAATTCAGGTCATGAAGCTGATAGTGATAAAGACTGTAATGGAGATTGTTTTGGTGTGGCTTATTTAGATGATTGTGGGGTATGTTCAGCTGGTGAATCTGGCCATGAAGCTGATAGCGATAAAGATTGCAATGGTGACTGTTTTGGAGAAGCGGATTTAGATAGTTGTGGAATATGTTCAGGTGGAAATTCAGGTCATGAAGCTGATAGTGATAAAGACTGTAATGGAGATTGTTTTGGTGATGCATATTTAGATGATTGTGATATATGTTCCGGTGGTGAGACTAATCATGAAGCGAATAGTGATATTGATTGTAATGATGCATGTTTTGGTAATGCAGAAATTTTAACATACTTTTTAGATCAAGATGGCGATGATCTAGGTGATATAAATAATTCAAGTTTATTCTGTGATGCATTGGTAGAAAGTGGTTGGGTATTAAATAGTGATGATGAATATCCTAATTGTGCTGATAACTTTTTTGATTGTAATAATGATTGTGGTGGATCGGCTTCAATAGATTATTGCGGTGATTGTGTTGAAGGTCAAACTGGATTAGAATTAGGATATAGTGATTTTGATAATGATGGAACCTGCAATATTGATGATTCGACACCTTGGGGTGATTGTATTTTAGATATGGTTGATAATCAAGATGATACTTTTTCAATATTATTTGACTGCAATATTGATTTATATGCATTTCAATTGAAAACAAATAATGCTGAGCTTCTAGGCTGTAATGATAATGAAGATGGTTTCTTAATCCAAAATAATTCTCAAGGAGATATAATTGGATTTAATCTAGAAGGTGGATTTAAAGAGGCTGGATCAGGAGAGCTGGTTGAATGTAGCTTTGCTATAGAAAATAATGATGATTGCATATTTATGTCAGATTTTATTTTCGTTGGCGATGATTCTAAGCTACTTGGTACTACAGTTTTAGATACAGATGAAGATTTAATAACTAATGACTGTGATTTTGATGATGATAATGATGGAAGAAATGATTTGGAAGATTGGGCAAGATTAGATTCGTTCCAATGTAGCGATGATGATCAAGATCTATGCGATGATTGTAGCTTAGGTCAGTACGATCCAGGTATAGATTCGAATGATGATGGACAGATAGATACTTTAGGTGATGGTGAAGATTATGATGGTGATGGAATATGTAATGAAAATGGAATCGATTTAACACCTTGGGGTGAAAGCTCCATAAATGTAGTAGGAATTTTGCCTGGTGCTATTGATGAGTCTAATGGAATGTTAACCTTTTCATATTCTTCAAATGTTGATATTAGTTATTTACAGTTTAGTGTTTCTAATGTTGAGTTAATAGATTCTGAAGAAAATAATTGTATTGTTGAAGATAATAATATTATTTCATGTAGTGCTGAATTGCTTGATACATATGGCCAGTCAAGTTTTTTGACTAATGTATTTTTTGTGCCATTATGTAATAATGCGGAAGTCATCATTGATAACATTGTTATGATGAGCACTGATTTTACAACATCAACATATCCAGAAGAAGTTATTATTTCTATACCATCTGGGATTTTGCCTGCTCCAATTATTCTTGAATCAGTTTCAACACCATATCAAAATGAGATTTGTTGGAATGGCGATGAGTGTTCAGAATATTATAAGGTATATAGAGATGAAGTTTTAATTGATCAGGTACTTGGTAATTGTTATTTTGATACTAGTATTGATTCCTTTACTGAATATGAATATAGAGTTGTAGCATATAATGATTCAGGTCAACCATCAGAATCATCAGAATCATCAATCCTATTAACTTTCCCTGAATGTTGGGTTGATCTTGAATTAGATGATGAGATTGAATATGTCATTGAAGATCGTATTGGTAAGATCCATATTAGATCATCAAATGAATGGTATATAGATAGCTATCAAATTGACTTGATTATAGATGAAGAATTTTATATCACAGAATGTTATGGAATGAATGATCCAATTTATTTTAATTCAACGATAAGTTCGACATCTTCAGATATCATAGATATACAAGAAAATGAAATTTTGTTAACCTGCGAGTTTACATCTGATGAAAGAAACTTTTCTAGTGATGCTTCAAATATTTACATAGATAATTTTAATTTGGGTTTAGGAGATAATGCTGCAAATACATGCAATGATTCAAGTGATATAAGTTTTCCATTTTCAGTTGACTGTACAAAAACTTGGTTTGGCGAAGGTTTAGATTTAGATGGAAACGGTGTTGATGATTGTGATTTTTATGAGGTTGTAATTCCTCCAGGATTAAGCTTGGTATCTTTCCCTTTTTTAAAAGAGGATAGCTCGCTAGGTTCAATGCTTGGTGATGACTGCGTAATTACTAAAATTATAGGTGAAGCTAAAACCGCTGTTTGTGATAATGGAAATTGGGATCTTGGTACAATAGATAATATAGATTGTCATGAAGGTTACTGGATTAATAATTCATCAGAAGAAAATTATATAATTACCTTAGAAGATAATATCCCTTGTGATCGTTGCGGTGAGGATACTGATGGTGATGGAGATATTTCAAGTTCATATAGCTTGAAAGAAGGTGTGGATTTTATATCATATAATGGTACCAATATGATGCAGCTTAATGATGCAATTTTAGATGAATATAGTCATTGTTTTGAAATCATATTAAGTGATAATGTAGCATCTCAATGTATTTCAGATGATGATGGACAGAATTGTGAATGGGAAGGAAGCTTGGATTCGTTAATGCTTAATAAGGGATATATAGTAAGAATTTTAGAAGAATGTATAGAGGATGAATCCTTTTCGTTTGAATGGGAATGCAGTGATGATACTGTAAGTCGATCAAATAATAAATTGGATTTATACAATAAAAATACGGATTAAGTATTTACTTTAGATTTTTACAAAAAATTAGTACATTATAGCTGCTAGTGCGGCAATAATAGATAAAAAAATATTACTTCTGGAGGAGACTTAATATATAAATGCATATAAGTTTCAATAGCTTATTTTTGTCATTTAAAAATTATTTTTTGTTTAAAAAAATAATAGACGTCTGGAGTGCGCCTATTTTAGCCATTAAAAAAACTCCAAAGTTTACCGATCAAAGATTTTCATTTCACAAAAAAATTCAAATTAAAAAAATTAAACACTTAAGGGGAAGTTATGTTTAAAAGAAACTTATTTTCATTATTTGCTTTATTAATAATTGCTATTGGTTATGGACTAGAGTCTAATGATATAGACCAAACTAATATTCCAACTTTAAATCTTGTTGAAAGGCAAATAATAGATGAATCTGAGATCTTGTTACTATTAGATGAAAGAAATCGCAATGTAGAAACTAGACAGGCTGCGTTATCCAAAGAGCGTAATCAAATGCTAGCTCTTTTCAATAATAATAATCAGAACATTAATAGAGATACTGAGACTTATTTATTTGAATATACTGGATCAGAACAAACATTTGTTGTCCCTGAAGGTGTAACTGAAATTTTAATAGAGGCTTGGGGAGCCAAAGGAGGTGATGTAACAAGTTATTTTCCTACTACTGGTGGATTAGGTGGCTATGCAACTGGTACTATCTCTGTTGAGCCAGGTGATTTAGTTTATATATATGTAGGTGGAGCTGGTGCTGATAGGTTAGGAGACCATCCATATCCTGATTGTACTACAACCCAAGGTGGTTTTAATGGGGGTGGAGCAAATCGCAGTGCGGGAAATGGAACCCCTGGAGGTGGAGCTTCTGATATTAGAATTGGTGGATCTGGTTTGAATGATAGGGTCATTGTTGCTGCTGGTGGTGGTGGCGGCGGCTGGGAATATAGTCTTGGTGGTCACGGTGGTGGTCTTGCAGGTAATGATGGAACTGATATTGGTTTAAATTACGGCTTCAATAGTGAAAGTGAAGGAGGATTTGGAGGAACACAAGTTGCAGGTGGTTCGGCTGGTGATGCTGAAACACATTGCGGTAATGGAGGTGAAAATGATTACGGAGAAGATGGTGGATTTGGTTACGGAGGAGATGGTGGAGGTTGGTCTGCTGGTGGTGGTGGCGGAGGCGGCGGCTGGTATGGCGGCGGCGGTGGCGGCTGGTCAGAAGGTGGCGGCGGTGGATCTTCATATATTGATGGTGTGCAAAATGGTTCTACTGCTACTGGTGTAAATAATGGTAATGGATATGTTATGTTTTATTTTGAAAGCTGTCTTGATTCAGATGGAGATGGTGTTTGTGACGTAGATGAAATTTTAGGCTGTACAGATGGTTCAGCTTGTAATTTTAGTGCTGATGCAACAGATGATGATGGTAGCTGTTTAGCATTAGATGAATGCGGTGAATGTGGTGGCAATGGTGTGGCAGAGGCATGTGATTGTGAAGATACATCTGGTTTAAATGAAGATGGTTGTTGCGATAATATCGAGTCTGATGTATGCGGAGAATGTGGTGGTCCTGGTTTGATTACATATTATCATGATTTAGATTCTGATGGGGAAGGTGATATTGCTGAGTTTGTATTCTCGTGTTCTCAGCCAGTTGATTATGTTTTAAATTATAATGATTTGTATCCTGCTGATGGGAATGCATGTCACGATTATGATGAAGATGGTTGTGATGATTGTAACTCAGGGGCAAGTGATTCTAGTAATGATGGGGATGATTTAGATGCAGATGGTATATGTGATTTTGGAGATGTTTGTCCAAATGATCAAGATAATGACTTAGATGGTGATGGTGTATGTGGTGATGTAGATGTATGTCAAGGTTCAGATGATAATATTGATTCTGATTTTGATAGTATCCCAGATGGTTGTGATGAATGTCCGAATGATACAAATAATGATATAGATGATGATGGTGTCTGTGGAGATGAGGACCCTTGTCCAGTAGATTTTAATGATGATTCAGATGGTGATGGTGTATGTGATAGTGAGGATGTATGCCCGAATGATGTAGCTGATGATTCAGATGGTGATGGTGTATGTGATAGTGAGGATGTATGCCCGAATGAT
>CAYTPF010000042.1:0-8723 GCA_964439775.1 uncultured bacterium
TACAGGTAGAAGAAAAACCTCTGTTGCTAGAATCAATTTAGTAAAAGGAAAGGGAAATATACTGATTAATGGTAGATCGGTGGATGATTATTTTGGAAGAGATTCTACAAAAATGGTTATGATGCAACCATTAGAATTAACAAATTCCCAAAAATCCTTTAATATTAACATTAATGTGTGCGGAGGTGGTACTAATGGTCAGGCTGGTGCAATAAGACATGGCTTGGCTAGAGTTCTGCAAAAAGTTGATCCTGATCTTCATTTAACTTTAAAGCAGGCAGGTATGTTGACTAGAGATTCAAGGCAAGTTGAAAGAAAAAAATATGGTCAGCCTGGTGCGCGTAAAAAATTCCAATTTTCAAAGAGATAATATATGTCAGATAATAATATACAAGAATTTTTAAAAGCTGGTGTTCATTTTGGACACCCTACAAGTCGTTGGAATCCAAATTTTAAGCCATATATAGCTATGAAAAAAAATGGTATCCACATTATAGATTTAGAATCAACAATGAGCTGTTTAGAGAAAGCAGGTAAAGAGATATTTAAATTGGTTAAGGGTGGTGGAAATATTTTATTTGTCGGTACGAAAAAACAAGCTAAGGATGTTATCCAGCAGCAGTCTGATAGATGTGGAATGTTTTATGTAGTTGAAAGATGGTTGGGTGGTACATTGACAAACTTTGCAACAATCAAAAAAAGTATTAGACGTTTAGCTAAGCTAGAAAAAGAGTCATCTCAGTTGTATGATAATCTAACAAAAAAAGAAATTAACATGTTGGATAGAGAGAGAATTAAGCTTAGCGATTTGCATAGAGGTATCAAAGATATGAAGCATCTTCCATCTGCATTATTTTTTGTTGATGGTATTCATGAAAAAATAGCAATTAATGAAGCCTATACATTGGGTATCCCTGTTTTTGGAATGGTTGATACTAATACTGATCCAACTGCAATTAACTATCCTATTCCTTCTAATGATGATTCCATCAAATCTATAAATGCTATTGTTGGTTATATAGCTGATGTAGTATTGGAGGCGAAAGGTATGAATAAAAGTGATGAAAGTGTTCCTCATCAAGATGCAGATGATAGCAATAAAAAATCTAATGAGGGAGCTAAATAATGATTGCTGCAAAATCAGTTAAGGAATTAAGAGAAGCTACGGGTGCAGGAATGATGGATTGTAAAAAAGCCTTACAAGCAACAGATGGTAATGTTGAGAAGGCTCTCGAACATTTGAGAAAAGCAGGAATTGCAAAAGCAGAGAAAAAATCAGGTAGATCAACAATGGAAGGTTTGATTGAATTCTATATTCATCAAGGTGGAAAACTGGGAGTTTTGGTTGAAATAAATTGTGAGACTGATTTTGTTGCAAGGACAGATCAATTTCAGAAGTTTACTAAAGATATTGCTATGCATATAGCAGCAGCAAATCCTATTGCAGTAAATCGTGAAGACATATCTGAAGAAGTTGTAGAAAAGGAAAAAGAAATTTTTGCTGAACTTACACGAAAAGAAGGAAAGCCCGATCATATTGTGGATAAAATAGTCCAAGGAAGATTAGATAAATTTTATTCAGAAAATTCTTTATTAGAAAAAAATTTTGTTAAAGATCCTGAAAAAAAAGTTCAAGACATTTTAACTGATATAATTGCAAAGCTAGGTGAAAATGTATCAATAAAAAGATTTTCTAGATTCCAGTTAGGTGAATCTATGCAAAGCTCTTCTGATTCCAATGAAGAGTCCAATGAAAAGACCGATTAATTAAGCTAATAAAAAATTCATAAATGAATCCTAAAAAAATCAACCGTATTTTATTAAAAATGAGCGGTGAGATTTTAGCTGGTGATCATAAATTTGGTATAGATCCTGAAATTACTAAAAATTTAGCTCAACAAGTTATATTAGCTTTAAAGCAAAATATTCAAATAGGCATTGTAATTGGTGGAGGGAATATCTTTAGAGGTATTTCTGTTGCTGATAAGGGGCTTGATAGAGTGTCTGGTGATTATTTAGGGATGATGGCAACAATCATGAATTCAGTTGCATTACAATCCGCTCTTGAAAATTTAGGTTGTAATACTCGAGTAATGTCTGCATTGAGTATCACTCAATTAGCAGAACCATATATTAGAAGAAGAGCTATTCGTCATTTAGAAAAAAATAGAGTTGTTATATTTGCTGGAGGTACTGGTAATCCATATTTTACTACAGATACTGCAGCTGTTTTAAGGGCAATTGAAATTGATGCTGACATCGTTTTAAAAGGAACTAAAGTAGATGGGGTATACTCTGATGATCCTGAAAAAAACACAAATGCTAAATTGTATGATAAATTGAATTTTAAAGAAGTTATTAATAATGAATTACGTGTAATGGATTTAACAGCAATTACTCTTTGTAAAGAAAATAAATTACCAATATCTGTGTTTAATATTCAGAATAGTAAAAATTTAGTAAACCTATTAAAAGGTAAAAAAATAGGAACAATAATTAATTAAGGAATAATATTTATGGTAAATGATATTTTTAAAGATATTAAATCAAGAATGTCAAAAGCAGTTGAACATAATATTAATGAAGTTGCTACAATAAGAACAGGTAGAGCATCAATGAATATATTAGATCCTGTAAAAGTAGATTATTATGGTACACCACAGCCATTAAAATCAATATCACAGATATCTGTACCTGAAGCACAGACTATAGTTATACAACCATTTGATCCAAATAGTCTTGAATTGATTGAAAAAGCAATTATAAGCTCTGATATAGGTTTAAATCCTAATAATGATGGAAATGTTATAAGGTTGTCTATCCCAGCGTTAACTGCTGAGCGAAGAAAAGAATTGGTCCGTGTAGTTCATCAAATTATTGAGGATGGAAGAATATCAATTAGAAATATTAGAAGAGATGGAAATGATCAATTAAAAAAAATGAATAATAATAATGAATTATCAGATGATAATTTGAAAAGAGCTATGGATGATATTCAGGAAATGACTGATCAGCATATTGAAAAGTTAAATTCTTTACAAAAAAATAAAGAATTAGAAATTATGGAATAATTAATCAATAATTGCAGATTTAATCCATCCTTTTTCTCCATATTGATTGAATAGTTTTATTTGTCCATAGTTATTCTTAGAGCTCCCTATAGTTCCAATTTGAATATCCCAATTATTGAATATGCTAAATAATCCACCATTAGAAGAAGAGCCTATGTATGTTCTTATATTTCCATCTTTATTAAAAGTCTTTATAATACCATTACCGTTTGAGCCAGTTCCAGCAGAAAATGTTGGAACCCCATAATTATTGTATGATGATATGAAACCACTTCCATTTTCATTTGTTCCAAAAGAATTTGCAAGTTCTCCATAATTATTCATTATTTGCATTTTACCACCATTCGAATTGGTGCTTAAAATAATTCTTTCTTTGTTTTTATCATTAATTATAATAAGTTTTTTACAAATCAACTCATCAGATACTATTTTCTGATTTGTTGCACCCATAAGTAAAAAAGTAATGATGCTTCCTAGTATTCCTATTAATAAACTTTTAAAATCTATATTTTTCATTTTATCTCCTAGTTTATAAGTTCTTCCAGCCTGGTACCCATAAGGTTGTTTTTTTTAATTCATTAAAATTAATAATAATTCTAACTGATTTATTACAGATAGCATAAAGTTCAATAGTATTATTTTTTTTAAATATATTGATAACTTCAAAGTGTTTTGCACCATCTATGTTTTTTAAAGATGTCCATTTTGAATGAAGTAGTTTTTTAAGTGTTTTCAAAGTAGTTTAATTTTATATATTTAATATATTTGTATCTTTAGTTAAAATAAATCATAATTTATAGGATTCAATTTAGCTATTTTTTGCTATGATATAAATAAAAAGGAGTATTTTTGAATATATATATATATATAATAAGTATTTTAATTTGTTTTATAAGTTGTAATAAGGAATTAACAGAAGAAGAGTTATTGCATAAAACCGATCCAATTGGTTTGTATGGAGAAAAAATTACATTAAAAAATTATATCAATATTGATAAAATTATTACTAATCCAGTTAATTATATAGATAAAGAAGTTTTAGTTTCAGGAGTAATAGAAAATGTATGTCCTATGCGCGGATGTTGGATTGACATTAAAGAAGAAAAATCAGATAAAATTATTAAGGTTAAGGTTAAAGATGGAAATATAGTTTTTCCAATTTCAGCGAAAAATTTTCAAGTAAAAGTTCAAGGGGTTGTAACTAAAATTGTATATACTGAAGAGCAAGCAATTAATTGGAAAAAACACCTTGCAGAGGAACAAGGAGTTATATTGGATGCAGATTCAATACAGATTGTTGAATCAGATTTAATAGAATATAGAATTAATAGTAAAAGAGCTGAAATATTTAAATGATGCGTTATAAAATAATTTCACTAGTTTTGTTAATTCTATTGTTTAATTGCGATAAATTATTTCCAGAAGATAATGAAGGTCCAATTATTTCAATATTAAAACCTGTGAATTTTGATATAGTTAATGAGTCTGTTAAGATTTTACCATTAAGTCCAAATTATGATATTCCTAAAGTAGATATTTTTTTAAGTAAAGTTGAGCCAGTATTAATATCAGATTCTACTTTAATTGAAAAATTTAAAAATAAAGAAGATTTTTATGAAGAAATTATTATATTAGATAAACAATTAATTGGAACTGATACTGATGGAAAACCTTTAAAATTTTTATGGAATACAACTACAAAATTAGAAGATTATTGCTGTTCAGATTATCCTGATAGTTCAGTATGGTTTTTAACCGTTGAAGGATACGATTCAAAAAATAATAAAACTCAAAGTGAAGGTATTTTTTTAATGGTTGATAATTCTGCATCAAATCCAGATTCAATAAATATTAACTCAGTTATGCTTAATCAAGATGGAAATTTTATTATAAATTGGGATAGATCTTATGAAAGTGATTTTTATTCATATATCCTTACAAAATCATTGAATAATGATATGTCAAATAATGACACAATTTTTCAAACGTTTAATATAGATAGCATATCATTTGTTGATTCATTAATAAATCCTTTAATATATCAATATTATGCTATTACAGCTATAGATACTTTCGATTATTTTACTAAAGGACCTATTTTTTCATCTTCTTTAGATCAACATCCCATTTCTATTTCAATTTATGATGTAAAATATGATTATGATTCTATGACAGTTATATGGGAAAAATCTATTGATAGTGATATAGAGCAGGTTAAATTATTATATTCTTTATCTGAATCTATAAGTAAGGATACAATATTCACAACCAGTTCTTTGAATGATACAATTTTTTCCATTAGAGAATTTGACCCTACTATAGAAAATTGGTTTTGGATAATGTCTGTGGATACATTTGGTCAGTCAACATTAGGACCTGGATTGAGTAATGTAATTAATCTTCCACCTATACAGAGCAATTTAGATTCAATTAATTTTATTCCTATGTTAGAATATGAATTAGGAAGTTTTGATATTTTTTGGGAAAAAAATTCACAAGAAGATTTTATTAGTTATACTTTATTTGAATCTATAAATGATGATATGATGAATTCTAATTTAATAATAGAAGTTAATGATTCTAATATCGTAAGTCATACTATACCAAATATAGATTTTGGAGAGATTAGATATTATCAGATTGTTGTTGAAGATGCATGGCAGCAAGAAACTTCTAGTGATATATTTGTAGGAAATTCAAATTATTATTTTAATAAAAAATATGATTTTTATGAAACTAATGATAATATTTATTCAGTAGTGGATTTATGTGAAAGTAATTATGATAATTGTAAATATTTGATTTCTGGTACTTCAATTCCTACTGGAGATACAAGAACAGATTTATGGGTTGCTTTTGTTGATTCATTAGGTGTTTTAGAGGAACAAATTTATACATATAGTAACACTGGTGAAACTGATCAAATTACATCTGTAATAAAATCATATGATGATAATTTTATATTAAATACTTCTATTGGTAGTTTTAACTCAACAGCATATAATCCTAAAATTATAAAATTAAGTTCAATGAATTTATCAATATTGTGGGAAATAGATATATGTACAATAGATCAGAATATAGAATGCAATTCTAATAAAAATTATAGTAAAAATTTAAAAGAGTTAGATAATAATAATTTTGTTTTAACAGGTTATTCATCTAGAGATGATAATCCTAGTAACATGTGGATTATACAAATTGATAATAATGGTTATTATCTTAATAGTTTTCATAGAATTACTGAACCCTTTATTGATCAGCCTCCTTATAATGATTTGTGTGATGATAATGAGACTTTTACAGATAAAAATGGTGATGGTGTATGGAATTTATATGATAATGATACAAAAGGTTTTGATTTTATTGAAGATAATGATGGTTTTATAATTGTTGGTTCAATTGAAAATAATAATGAAAAAGATATTTTGATATCAAAATATAACAGTTCTTTAAATACACTCTTATGGGAAGCTGTATGGGATAACCCTGGAGATGATGAAGCTTATTCAATTGTTATAGATAATAATCAATATATTATTGCTGGTTATAAAACTAGTGAAAATAAAGATTTTGTATTATTAACTATTAATAATGATGGAACAAATTTACAGGAAATTGATTTTCAATCAATGTTTGCTAGTACTGGAGATGATGTTATAAACAAAATAGTTGAAACTTCAGATGATTGTTTTATGATTGTTGGATATACTTCTTTATCAGGCAATGGTGACAAAGATATATATGTATCAAAAATAAAAGATTCTTTTATTGAATGGGAAAAAACATATGGATGTTCCTATGATGATATAGGTTACGATATAAAAGAAACCTTTGAAGGGAATAGTGGAGGCTTTGTTATCGGAGGTAAAGTTTCAAATAATAATAATTCAGATTCATGGTTGATAAAGACAAATCATCTAGGAATAACGACTGAAATTATATGCGAAGATTAAAATATGATGAGTAAAATTGCATTTTTTAGAAAAATAATGTAAATTATTAATATGTTAAGAAAAATAATTATAATTCAAGGTATATTTTTATCAATTTTATTCTCTAATTGTAATGAAGGATTTTTAGAAATTGATGATAATTGTTATTGGACATTAGATTTAATTGTATTACAAAAGATTATTTTAAATAGTGAATTATCAATTGCCCCACTTGAATTAGGTGTCCAAGAATGGGAAAATGGAAGATTAGTAAGTCTATGTTCATCAATATATTCAATCAATGGTTGTCAGCAAGATTATCAATTGTCCGGTAATATCCCAAATGAAATTCATTTTTTAGATCATTTAAGAAGTTTAATACTAATAGGTAATAATCTATCTGGAGAAATTCCAGAAAATATAGGTCAATTAAGTAATCTAGAGTATTTGGATTTAAGTTATAATAATTTTGAAGGCGTAATACCTTTTGAATTTGGAAATTTATCTAAGCTAACTGATCTATATATTAGTAATAATAATATCTCAGGATTAATTCCAGAAGCTTTATGTAATTTAAGTTTGTTAAAAAACTTTTATGCATTTTCAAATCAAATAACAGGTAATTTACCTGAATGTATTGGTAGTTTATCAGAATTATCCATTCTAGTTTTATTTGATAATGAAATTAATGGTAATATTCCAAATTCCATTGGTTCGCTATCTAAGCTTACATATATAGATCTATCAAGTAATCAATTAGTTTCATTGCCCGAATCGATAGGTGAAATGCCATCATTGAATTATATTCATTTAAATAATAATAATTTAATTAATTTACCTGAATCTATATGTGATTTAGAAATAAATTGGAATTTTCCTAGTGTTTCAAGCATTTACAATAATTATCTTTGTGAATTAGGTTATTACCCTGAATGTCTTGAAGAATTTTTGGGAGATCAGGTATGTGATTGGTATTTAATTGGTGATACTAATTTAAATGGCGAAGTAAATATTTTAGATGTAGTTAGATTAGTTGCCATAATTTTATTCATAGATGATATTAATGAATTTCAATTTGTTGTTTCCGATACATTTGTTGATTCAAGTCTAGATATTTTAGATATTATTGTACTAATAGATATAGTTCTAGATTAGATTTTAATAAATTCTTGAATTTTGTGGTTTAGATCACGTTAAAAAATTTAATTGTTTCAACTCACATTTAGTTTATTTTTATAGTTTTAATTTTCTCGTAGTAATAAAAAAGGAGAAAACAATGAACACTATAAATTTAAAAACAACTGAAGAAGCTAAATGCTTTAAATCATTATGTCAACAGTTACCTTTATTAGTTATTAAGACTCAATGTGGTTTAGGTAAATATGAATTTAGTAGTATTGGTGTTAATGATTCCTCCAAGTTAATTATAAAATATAGATTAATAAATGATAATGACTTTAAGGATAATGAAAAAATAGCTTATTATTTAGGTGATTATTGTTATTTTAATGCTGAACAGTTTTTATATGCATGTAAATATTATGCAATCTCATAATTGAAT
Organism: uncultured bacterium; assembly: GCA_964439775.1. Taxonomy (GTDB): domain Bacteria; phylum Fidelibacterota; class Marinisomatia; order SCGC-AAA003-L08. The sequence goes on from CAYTPF010000042.1 coordinate 8,568, forward strand.
AATTTGATTTTTACGGGTTCATCATTTTATTTAAATTTGATATGATAAAAAACGTATACTATTATTAATAATTTTTATAAAATCAGTAAAAAAAATAAAGAATGCATACATTTTTTGCATGCTAATGGTTTTCCACCTCAAGCATACCAAGAATTG
>CAYTPF010000043.1:0-8583 GCA_964439775.1 uncultured bacterium
ATAGAGAAAAGAAAAACAAAAAAATTATAGAAGAAATAAATATTTTAAAAAACTCAATAAATGAGAATAAATAATGGAAAATTATAATAAGAGACTTCTATCATTAAAAGAAAAATTAAATAAAAATAATTTAGATGGAATATATGTAAATAATCTTACTAATGTAAGGTATTTAACAGGCTTTACAGGTTCAGCCGGATCTATTTTAGTTCTAAATGATTCTCATCATTTTTTTTCTGATACACGTTATGATGTACAATCAAAAAATCAAGTTAAAAATTGCAATATTCATATGATTAAATCAGGGTATGAACAAACAATTAAAGATTTAAATATATTTAAAAAAGATATGAATATTGCATTTGAATCGGAACATACCTCCTTTGATTCTTATAATAAGTTAAAAAATATTATCAACAATGTTAATTGGCATCCAACATCACAAATTGTTGAACATATTGCAGCAGTAAAAGATGAAAATGAAATTCAATCTTTAAAATCAGCTATTGAAATAACAGATGAGGTATTTACACAAATTATTCCTGAATTAAAGGTTGGAGCAATTGAAAAGGAAATTGCGGCAAAAATATCATATTTATTTAAAATGAATGGAGCTGAAGGAGATAGTTATGATCCAATAATAGCTAGTGGATATTTAGGAGCTCTTCCGCATGCAAGGCCATCGGATAAAGAATTTCAAAAAGGTGATTTTGTAGTTATGGACTTTGGCGCACTATTTGAAGGATATCATGCTGATATGACAAGAACAGTTGTAATTGGTGAGGCTACAGAAAAACATTATGAAATTTATGATATTGTTTTAGAATCCCAACTAGCTGGAATAAAATGCGCTAAAGCTGGAGTGAGTGGAAGCGAAGTAGATAAGGCTTGTAGGGATGTTATTACAAAAGCTGGTTATGGTAAAGAATTTTGCCATTCTACTGGCCATGGCATTGGTTTGGAAGTTCATACTTATCCTAGATTAAGTTCATTTAATTTAGAGCCTTTATTGGAAAATAATGTTGTTACTATAGAGCCGGGCATATATATACCTAGTTGGGGAGGAGTCAGAATCGAAGATGATTGTTTGATTCAAGCTAATCAATGTATTCCATTAAATAAGTCTACAAAAGAAATGCTAATTTTGAAATAGTTTTGAATTTAATAACAGATATTTTTTTTGATTTATATGGAGTATTAATAGATTATAAACATAATAAAATCAAAATAAACTCTACTACTAAATTACTTCCAGAATTAGATAAATTTTATTCATTATGGATTATATCTAATGCATCTAATCAACAAATAAAAAATTTAAAACAAGACTATAAGTTTTTTAATTATTTTAAAAAAATCATTACTTCAGAATCAGCAGAATATAGTAAACCTGATGCAAGAATTTTTCAATATGCATTAAAAAAAGCAAAAACAAACCCATATTCTTCACTTTTTATTGATGATTCTAATACCAATGTACAAGCAGCTCATAAATTAGGTTTTGAAACAATACATTATAAAAATAGAAATAGTTTAGATGTTTTATTTTAAGCGCATAATAAAAATATCTTTTATAATTTTTTCTTTACTTGCTTTATTATTTTCACAAAATAAGTTAGATAATAATAATTTAATGACAGTATGGAATGGTTTTAAAACATTTCATTGGTCTAATGATAGTGATACTAATAATGACAATAAAATATTAGGTATAATGTGGAGAAAGAAATTTTTAGCAAGATTTACAAATTCTTGGCATCAAAAAAGTTGGATTATAGGAACTGGATGGGATAAGAGAATAAGGCCATTTAAAAACATATATTTAGATTTAAGATTTGCGGTTGGAGTTTCAACTGGGTATAAAGATATGTCTAACTTAGGAGGAAATTTGCATTTAGTTCCAGGATTTGTTCCTTCATTTGGTTTTGGATATAATATTAAAAATAAATTATTAGTTGGGATCGATATGATTTATATTCCTACAGGGCATGGTGGCGTTTTTATCTATGGAACATCTATTTCATTTTAGTTGAAAATGAATCATTATTTATTATTCATTATAACATTTATTTTATTTGAATATTTATTGAATTTTTATTCAACCTATTTAAATATGCATTATTTGAAATTAACAATTCCAACGCAATTTATTGGATTTTATAATAAAAAAAAATACACTGATTCTCAAAAATATACTATAGATAGTGCAAGTTTTCAACTTATTGTATCTACATTAAATATAATAATTACAATTATTTTTATAGTTTGTGGAGGATTTAATTATTTAGATATAGCCATAAGGAAAAGTAATATAGAAAATGAAATAGTTTTAGGTATTGTATATTGTATTGTATTAATTAGTATTAATTTTATATTATCTATTCCATCATCTTATTATTCAACTTTTAAAATTGAACAAAAATATGAATTTAATAAATCTACTAAAAAGTTGTTTTTTTTAGATCAAATTAAAATGTTTTTTATATCAATTTTAATGACATCAATTATTATGTTTTTTATTTTTTACTTTTTTGAAGTATTTAATAATAAAGCATGGATTTATTCTTGGATTATATTGTCCGTATTTATAATTATTGCTCCAATACTTTATATTAATTGGATAGCACCAATATTTAATAATTTTACAAAAATTGAAGAAGGCACACTAAAAAATGAAATTTATAAACTTGCAAAAAAAACAAATTTCCCAATAAAAGAAATTTATATTGTGGATGGTTCTAAAAGATCATCACATTCTAATGCATACTTTGCTGGTTTTGGTAAAAATAAAAGGATAGTTTTATTCGATACCCTTCTGAGCAATCATACCAATAAAGAGATAGTGGCAATAGTTGCACATGAAATTGGTCACTATAAAAAGAAACATATATTGTATAGTACAATAATATCTATTTTAAGTTTTGGTTTGATGTTTTTGTGTTTATCTTTTTTTATGAATAATCCATTGTTATTTAAAGCATTTAAAATGAATAATATTTCTATTTATGCAAGTATTGTATTTTTTATAATTTTATACTCACCAATTAGCTTAATTTTGGGAATTTTGATGAATTATATATCAAGAAGAAATGAGTACGAGGCTGATGAATTTTCAATATATGCAACTAATGATAAAAATAGTTTAATTTTGGCATTAAAGAATTTATCAGTTTCAAATTTATCTAATTTGACACCACATCCATTTTATGTGTTTCTAAATTATACTCATCCACCTATTTTAAGTAGGATAAAAGCAATTGAAAAATTATAAAAAAACCATTTTTTTTTTAATATTAATATTATTTTTAAATATTTCGTTATGTAGTAATAGGTATCCAGTTTTTTTAATTCATGGATTTATGGGTTGGGGAAAAAATGAATTAAATAACTATTATTATTGGGGTGGAAAATTTGATTTAGAAGAATATTTAATTAAAAATGGTTTTGATGTTTATACTTTGTCTGTTGGACCTGTTTCATCAAATTGGGATAGAGCTATTGAGGCTTTTTATCAAATTAAAGGTGGTCAAGTTGATTATGGTTATAATCATTCAAATCAATATGATTTAATACAAAAACCAGAAAATAAGTATTATCATGGTATATATCCAGAATGGTCTGAAGATAAACCCATACATATTATTGGGCATAGTCAAGGAGGGCAAACAGCTCGAATGCTTGAATATTTGTTAAAAAATAATTTTAATAATGAAAGTTCTGAACTATTATTAAAAAATTACAATAAATGGATTAAAAGTATTACAACGATATCTACTCCACATAATGGAACAACATTAGCTCCTATTATCAATAATTATTTTCCATATATGCAATCATTTGTTATTTGGTTAGATATAATATCTCCAAATTCACTTTATAATTTTGATTTAGAACAATGGGGAATTTATAAAAATAAAAATGAAAATTTAATTGATTATGTAAGAAAGTTAAAAAAATCACCAATCTCAAAAACAAAAAATTTTTCATCTTATGATTTGTCAATTGAAGGAGCTGAAAAATTTAATAATATTTATGAAACTGATTCTTCTACATACTATTTTACATTTTCAACTACTAATAATAATAATCCTAAATTAATGTATAAAATTCAATCTGATTTAATGAGTAATTCAAAAGATTTTGGTGAAGAATGGCGAGAAAATGATGGTTTGGTAAATACTATTTCAATGTTCGGGCCAAGCAATGGAATTATTGAAAACTATTCAAATGTTCCTATTAAAGGAAAGTGGCAACACATTAAAAAAATAAATTTAGATCATAATGAAATAATTGGACATAAAATAAACAGAAAAGATTTAGAAAAAATTAAAGATATGTATATGAAACATTTAAAGTTATTGAGCACCCTAAAATAGTTGCATGATGCAAATTAAAGGCATATTGTTTGATTTAGATGGAACAGTTATAGATTCAGAGTCTCTGTATCAAAAAGGAGAAATTAAACTTTTTAAAGAATATGGAGTTGATATACCTGAAAAAGATTGGAAAATTTTTAGGGGAACAACGGAACAAGATTTCTATACGATATCTATGAAAAAATATAATATTAAAGAAGATAGAGAAATATTTATTAATAAAGGTCGTAAATATATAAAATCTGAATTTAATAAGGGATTGGTTTATAAAAGAGATTTTATAAAATTTTATAATTATATTAAAGATAAATATAAACTTGGACTAGTTACTGCTAGTCCATTAAAAAGTTTTAATTATGTTAATAAAATATTAAATATAAAAAAATATTTTTCCGATGTCATTACAAATGATGATACAAATAAAAGTAAGCCTGATCCACAACCATATATACTAATGATGAGTAGATTAAATTTAAATCCATCGAATACATTGATTATTGAAGATTCAATAAATGGCATGGTTTCTGCTAAATCATCTAAAGCACATGTTGCAGCTATAACTGGTTCTGTATCTGAAAAAGATATGCCAAATCCAGATTTCATAATAAAATATTTTTCAGAATTAATAGAAATTATAGAAAAATAATTTGTAATATACAAATATGTTTATATTAGAAAATTTGCATGATATTAATAATATTTATTCTAAAATATTAAGGAAAGTAGGTAATAGTAATAATTTAACTTTCGAACAAATTAAATTATTATTTGCAATTCCATACGATGGAATTTTACTTTCTGAGTTAGCATTTGTATTAGGTATAGATAATAGTACATTAACAAGGAATCTGCAAAAATTAGAAAAGAATAATTTTCTAGTAATCAGTACTACTAATTTTGATAAAAGAAAAAAAACTTTATTTTTATCTAATAAGGGTCAAAAAAAAATACATCATATTGAAAATTCTATTTTATCTGTTTTTAAAAAATTAAATAAACATTTAAGTATTGATGATATACAAGAAATTCAAAATTCTTTAGAAAAATTAAATTGGGCATTTAATTGTTTTAATAATGAGTAAAAATTTTTTTTCAAATGATTTAATTGACTGGTTCGAAATTAATAAGAGAGAAATGCCTTGGCGAAAAAATAAAAAATTTTATAATATTTGGCTTTCAGAAGTTATGTTACAGCAAACTCAAGTAAAAACTGTTATTCCATATTATAATAAATGGCTTAAAAATTGTCCTACATTAAAATCCGTTGCATTGTCATCAGAAGAGAAAATTTTAAAATTATGGGAAGGATTAGGTTATTACTCAAGAGCAAGAAATTTTAAGAAAGCGTGTGAATACATTTATAGAAATAATATTAATTTAGATGAAATTAAATATAATCAATTTTTAGATTTGCCAGGTGTAGGTAGTTATACAGCAGCAGCAGTATTCTCCATTTCAAAAAATGAAGTATATCCTGTTATTGATGGAAATGTAAAAAGAGTTTTAAGCAGATTATTAAGAATAAAAAATGATCCTAACTTACATTTAGATCAAATAAATAAGTTTTTGTTAAAAAATATATCAAAAGATAATCCATGTGATTTTAACCAAGGTTTAATGGAATTGGGTGCAACTATTTGTAGACCACAAAAAGCTAATTGTAAAGTATGTCCAATTAAAAATTATTGTAATGGATATAAAAAAAATGATTATATGTTATATCCAATAAAAATTAAAAAAACAAAAAAACCACATTATATTATAGTAGCAGGAATAATTAGATATAAAGAAAAAATAATTATTTCAAAAAGAAAGCCTGAAGCTATGTTAGGTGGTTTATGGGAATTTCCTGGAGGTAAAATTAAAAAAAATGAAACTCATGAAGAATGTTTAAAAAGAGAAGTTTTAGAAGAAATTAATATAAAAATAAAAAATTTACATTATCTAGGTCATATAAAACATGCATACAGTCATTTTTCTATTACATTGCATTCATATGAGTGTGATTATGATAGTGGAAAAATTAAAGCTATTGAATGTGCTGAAGTGAAAAAAATTAAATTATCTGAAATAACTAAATATGCTTTTCCTAAAGCAAATCATAAAATTTTAGAATTATTAAAAATTAAATATTTTAATTAAATGATAATATTACAATTCATATATACTATATTTATTGCAATCATTGCTTCTTTAGCCTTGTTTTTTGGAGGAATTTTAACATTATTAATAAGCTTTATCTTTCCTTCTAAAACTTATCCAATGATTAAAATTTTTGCTAAAATTTTTGTAATAATATTAGGAGTAAAAGTTAAAGTAGAAGGCACATTCCCTTCTAATGGACCATATATTGTAATGGCTAATCATGCTAGTTTATTAGATCCATTTTTATGGGGAACTTTTATGAAAGGGAAGTTCACTGGTATAGTAGCTAATAAAAATATGAAATATCCAATTTATGGTTGGATTTTAAAAAGAATGAATGCAGTAGCTATAGATAGAAAAAATCGAACGGAATCTATTAATAGAATTAAAAATGCTGAAAAAGTTTTAGATCAAGGTTATCATATTGGGCTACATCCTGAAGGAACTAGAACTTTAACTGGGAAAATGAATCCATTAAAAAAAGGTGGATTCCATATGGCTAAAAATACACATACTTCCATATTACCAATAGGTTTTGAAGGGGCATATAATTTTAAACCCAAAAATAGATTTATTATTAAACCAACAAAAGTAGTTATTCGTATTGGTAATGTTATTTCAAATACAATTTATAAAAATTCTACTATTGATGATTTAATTGAAATCACAACAAAAGAATTAAAAAAATTATCAGGTGAAATAGAATGAATTCTTTAATTCCTTTTATTAAAGCTCATGGTAATGGGAATGATGTTATTTTATTAATTAAAGAAAAGTGTCCTGATTTTATTACAAAACCAGAGTTTATTCAAAATATATGTAAAAGAAGAACTGGAATAGGATCTGATTGTGTTATCATTTTATCTAAAAATAGTAAATATGATTTTAAAATGGATTATTATAATGCTGATGGAACATGGGAAACTTTTTGCGCAAATGGAGCAAGATGTGCAGTAAAATATTTATATCAAAAAGAAATAATAGGTAAAGAGTCTAATTTTTTAAGTGGTGATGGTGAGCATAAAGCTATTATAGAAAATGATAATATATCAATTAGAATGAATAAACCAAAATTTAAATCAGAAAAGCTAGAGGTCAATAATTTTCAAGGCTATGTTATTGATTCTGGAGCCCAACATTTTTGCATTAATTTAGATCAAATTATGATAAATAATAATTTAGAAAAAATTGGTATGGAAATAAGACAATCAGAGATATTTATGCCAAAAGGAATAAATGTAAATTTTTTTCAAATTATTGATAATCAAACCCTTAAAGTCTATACTTATGAAAAAGGAGTAGAAAAATTAATGTTGTCGTGTGGTTCAGGTTCAGCAGCTTCTGCATTTTTTGCAAGTAAAAAATATGAAATGTTAAATCCTATTAAAACTATTAGTGAGGGAGGAAATTTAGTTATATCATTTAATGACGATTGGTCAGATGTTTGGATTCAAGGAAATTCAATAATTTTATTTGAATCACATATTAATTTTGAGTTTAAAAATAATTATTAGCTCACATCCGTGACCACAACAGAGCGTCATTATGCTCCCTTACTTACTACGGAGATAGATGACTTTGTGCTATAGAATAATCGGGGAGTGTAATGCTCCCCCTTAAAACAAAAAACCCCACGAATTTGGGGCTTGATACATAAAAATAATTCTATTTTAAAAATATCATCTTCTTGGTATGTCTAAAGTCTCCTGCTTCTATAGTATAGAGATATACTCCTGCTGATACAGGTTGACCAAGATTGTCTGTAGCGTTCCATTGAACTGACTTGTGTCCTGATGATTGATTAGTGTTTACTAGATTATTTACGACATTGCCAAGCAAATCATATACAGTAATACTAACAAATGAATCTTTAGAAATATCATATCGTAAAGTTGTTATAGGGTTAAATGGATTTGGATAATTCTCATGAAGTGCATATTCATAAGGATTTGTTTTCACATCATCATCAAATCCCATAAGTCGAGGTAGTAGGATTCGAACCTACAGCCCCCTGCTCCCAAAGCAGGATGGATTAGTTATTTAAAATTATATTTACAAATTG
>CAYTPF010000044.1:0-8185 GCA_964439775.1 uncultured bacterium
TTTGGGCAGGCATGGAAGGATCGTTGTTATTTTGGTTATTTGTATTATCTTTATATTCTGTGATTGTGATTGTTATTCATCAAAGGAATCATCAAGTTTTAATGCCTTGGGTAGTTATAATTTTGATGTTTATTCAGTTATTTTTTCTTATAATTTGTTGTTTTTTTGAAGACCCATTTAAGCCTGTTGAGACATTATTTAAAACAGGAAGTGGCTTAAACCCATTATTACAGCATCCTTTGATGGTAATTCATCCTCCATTATTATATTTAGGATATATTGGATTTTCAGTCCCATTTGCATTTGCAATTGCTGCTTTAATGACTAAAAATTTTAATACAGATTGGATTAGTACTACAAGACGTTGGGTCCTATTCCCTTGGGGATGTTTAAGTATTGCTATAGTTTTAGGAGGGAGATGGGCTTATTTAGAATTAGGATGGGGAGGATATTGGGCTTGGGATCCAGTTGAGAATGCCTCCTTATTTCCATGGTTAACTGGAACAGCATATTTACATTCAATTTTAATTCAAGAAAAAAAGAATATGTTGAAAGGTTGGAATATAATTTTAATTATGTTGACCTTTACTTTAACTATTTTTGGTACATATTTAACTAGAAGTGGTATTATATCATCAATCCATGCATTTGCTGCTACAGATTTAGGTATTTGGTTTTTTGGATTTATAGTAATTATAGTAGTGTTCAATATAATTATGCTGTATTTGAATAAAGATATACTAAAATCTCAAAATAAATTAGATTCTGTTCTGAGTAGAGAAAGTGGTTTTTTATTTAATAATATGTTATTTGTAGCAATTTGCATTGCTGTTCTTTGGGGAACAATGTATCCAGTAATTTCTGAAGCATTTACTGGTACTCAAATCACACTTGGACCTTCATATTTTAATAAAGTAATTCAACCATTTGGTGTGATATTAGTTTTTTTAACAGGGGTAGGACCATTACTCTCTTGGAGAAAAACTTCAGTTAAATCAATAAAAAGAAATTTTACTATACCAATTATGCTTAGTGCTATTATAACATTAATATGGTTATCAGTATACAAAGTATTTAGTTTTTATCCTATTATTTTCACCTTTTTAGTTTTATTTGTAATCATAGTTATTATTTTTGAATTTCAAAAAGCTATTAGTGCAAGAAGAAGAACAAAAAATGAAAATTTTTTATATGCTTTCAAAAATCTTATAAATAAAAATAGAACTAGATATGGTGGTTATATAGTTCATTTAGCTATAATGATTATGACAATAGGATTCATAGGCAAAGCTTTTGATAAAGAAGCAAATCTTTCATTGTCACCTAATGAGGTAATAGAATTAGAAGATTATACAATAAATTATAAAAAATATTGGTTAGAGACTCCTGAATCAAATCCCAACAAACGTGAAAATCATTTTGCAAAAATAATATCTTTAGAAGTTTTAAAAAATAATAAAATGTTTTCAACTTTATATCCAGAAAAACGATTTTATATTGATCAAAATAATCAGCCTCATTCAGAGGTCGCTTTAGAATCTACATTACTAGAAGATTTTTATGTGGTTTTGGGTGATGTAGATATGAATACTGGTATGGCAACTTTAATTATAAAAATTAATCCAATGGTAAATTGGGTTTGGATTGGAACTTTATTATTATGTTTTGGAGTTATAATATGTTTAAATCCAAAAATTAAATCATAATGAGAATATTTTTTTTAGTTTTAATTTTTATAACCACTATTTTTACTCAATTTAAATCTGATAGACAAAATAAAATTGAATCATCAATTTTAGCTCCTTGTTGTTACGGAGGGATTGTTGCTGAGCATAATTCAATGCTAGCAAAGCTAATATCAAATATTATTAATAGTTTGATAGATGACAATAAAGATAAAGATGATATTATAGAAGAGTTAAATCAGCTTGTAAATATATCAATTTCAAATGGTTTTTTGACAAATAATAAATTGAATTATAATTTTAAAAACTTAATTCATTCCAAAATGAATGATAATGAAATTTTAAAACTTTTTATAGAAATTTATGGAGAAAAAATAAGGGCAATTCCACAAGATAATATATTTGGAAAATTAACTTGGCTAGCTCCTTTTATTATAATTTTTATAGGAGTACTTTCAATATCTTTTGTAATTTTTAATTTATCTAGCAATAATCAACATATTTTAACTAAGCATGAAATGTTAAATATAGAAGAGAAAATTGAGAATTTTAAATAGAGAATTAAGATGATATTAATTGGTATATTATTTTTTTGTATTTTGCTTTATATTTTTTATCCATTATTTGAAAAATATGATAATGATGTTATAATAGAATCTGATAATCAATCTAACCATTATAAAAATATATTATTAAAACAAATTAAAGATTTAGAATTTGATAAAGAAATGGGTATAATTACTGAAGAAGATTATAATCTTATAAAAAGTAGTTTATTGATCGAAATGTCTAAATATATAGAAAAATAATATCTATTGTCAAAAATATTTGAAATAAAGTTATTATCTAAAACATTTAATAGAAAAAATATCTTATCTGATATATCATTAAAAGTTTATAAAGGCGATATAATTGGATTAGAAGGTGAAAATGGTTCAGGTAAGACAACTTTTTTTAAGATAATTGCAGGTATTATGAAACCAAAATCAGGTTCTGGATTATTATTAAATCAATCTATTTTCAATTCTAATTATAAATATCGAAAACATTTAATCTTTTGGAGTCATCATCCACAATTTTATAGTTCATTAACTGGTTATGAAAATATAAAATTATTTTTGAATTTAAGGTCTGAATCAAAACAAATTAAAATGATTAACAGTTATGCAAAAAGATATAGTATTGAATCACATATAAATAAAGAAGTTCGTGAATATAGTTACGGTCAAATACAAAGATTAAAATTAGTTTTGTTATCTGTTTCAAATTGGGAATTAGCATTATTGGATGAGCCAGATTCAGGTATGGATTCAAATGGTAAACTATTGTTGAAGAAATTCATTTTAGATTCTAAAAAAAATAATAAAACTTTTATTATTTCATCACATAATCATAGTTGGTTAAATAATTTTGTTGATAAAAAATATTTATTAACTAAAACGAAATTGCTTGAAAATTGATTAGTCTTTTACTTAAAAAAGAAATTTTAAATGAGTTTCGCTCAAAAGAATCAATCATTTCTATGGTAGTTTTTGGTATATCTATTATATTGGTTATTTCATTTACAATTAATCCAATTTCATTAGAAATGCAGTTGATTTTACCAGGGATTTTTTGGTTAACATATCTTTTTACATCTATTATAGGTTTTCTAAGATTATATAGTTCAGAAAAAGAATATTTTGCATTTAACTTATTATTACTATCACCTATAGATAGAGGTAATATTTTTATTGCTAAGATGCTTTCAATTTGGATATTTATAATAATTACTCAATTAATTACAATTCCATTATTTATTTTAATTTTAAATTTTAGTTTACCCAAAAATATTTTATCGTTCTTTTTATTTTTATTATTAACAAATTGGGCATTATCGGCTATTGGTACAACTATTTCTGCTATTGGTATGCGTACAAAAATGTCTGAAGTGTTAATTCCAATGCTATTGTACCCTTTATTATCACCTATTATTATTAGTGCTGTTAACATAACACAGGCAATGATAAATGAGCTTGAATATGTAAACTATAGTTTTTGGATTATGATAATTTTTACATTTTCTATACTTTTTACTTTGATTGGTTATTTAACTTTTGATATTGTATCTGAAGAATAATGAAGAATAATGAAGAATAATTTTTTAAATAATAAAATTCATAAACTAATTTGTGGTTTGGCAGTTTTTTTATCAGTGATAGTGCTTATAATCATGATAAATAAATTAAATGTACAAGTTAATAAAGTTTTACAGTGGCCTATATTGTATTATCATTTGCCACTAGCTGTTAATACATTTTTGGGTTGTATTATGTTAGCTATTTCTAGTTTTATGTATTTATATACTAAAAATTACAAATGGGATCTACGAGCAAAATCATTTGCTGAAGTAGGCTTTCTTTTTTGTTTTTTAGTATTAATTACAGGTTCTATATGGGGAAAATTGAATTGGGGTGTATTTTGGTCTTGGGAACCTAGACTCGTAACAACTTTATTATTATTTATTATTTATACTGTATACTTCATGTTAAGAAAATTTTCAGGTTATTATGAAAGAGCTTCAAGATTAGCTGCAATAATTGGAGTTATTATTTTAGTAGATATTCCAATAATATATTATTCAGTAGATATGTGGGCTCCAGAGGTACAATTGCATCCTCAAAGATCTATTAAAGATTCTGATGATTCAATTACATGGATACTGCCTTTGGCTATTATTGCTTTTTTCTTCGTTTTTTTATCATTATATGTTTATAGATTATTTGTTGAGAAAAAACTACATATGAAAGAATTAAATGAATAATTTTACTTTTATATCTATAGTATGCTCAGTATGGCTATTGATTTCAATATTTGTTTTTTATGTTCAAAAAAAAGATTTTAATATTAAAAATTATATAGCTATAAAATTATTTATTTTATTAATAATAAGTTTTTATTTATTAATTATCTTCTTTTATATCATTTAAAAATTTACTGAGATTTAAATTATCTGGATCCATTGATAATGCTATTGTCCAATTCTTTAAAGCATCACTTAGATTATTATTTAAATAGTAGGCTGAACCTAATTTTTCATATGCGATTGAATTATCTGGAAAATTATTTATAGCAATTTTACATTCATTAATTGCATCAATATATTTTTTTTCATTTATATATCTATCCGCATTGATTAAAGAACTAATACTATAATTTAATCTATTGGAAGAAACTCCTGATTCATAATTTAAAATAGTTTTTTCAGCATTTTTAATTATCTTATTTAATGCTACAATTTCTGCATCAAGACTAGATATTGGATTATTATTGTCCAAAGCATGTTTTTCATATAATAAAATAATATCAAATAAAAATTCAATAGTTGAATCAATATTAGAAAACTCATTTTTATAATATGTTTTTCTTTTTTTTAATTTATTTGATTGCTCATTCTTTGTATTTTCAATAAACTGAAAAAATTTTGACATTTGAGGATTATCATTATTATCATTATTTGTTATAGTTTTTGATATAATATTATCTAATGAATCAAGAATTAAATTGTACTCTTTATTTAATGAATTATATAATGGTAATAATCTGTCATATTCTTTCTGAAGATTATCTTTTTTTAGTAGATAATCTTTTTTTAGAGAAGAAATTTGTTTTTTATGTTTATCGAATAATATTTTTTGTTCATTTTTTATATCAGCATTCTCACTTGAAAATAAAAATGATAGGATTATAATTGTATTTAAAAAAATATATTTAAATTGAAAATACATATTAAGGTATTGATATTTTATTTTCTAAGAAAGTAATCATATCGTCTATTCCATCAATTTTATAATTAAAATCTTTGGCTTTTTTGTAGTTAGAAAGTGATAATTCATTATTTCCAACCAAGTAATATAATGATCCCAATTGTGCATAAATTATAGGAATATTAGGCGTAATTTTTTTTGCTTTATTAATACTACTAATTGCTTCAGAGAAGTTACCATTTTGTGCAAAAATATTACTTTTATTTATCAATTCTACTGTTTTCTTTGCGTTAATCAAATTGATACGATTTACTGATTCATACCATGAAATATCAATATATAAATCATCCATTTTATTTTGCAATTTGGATTTATTTTTTTTTAAGTGCTTTATTACATCTTGTTCTTTTGATGAGCTGATTTTATTTATTTGATTTTTTATATTATTTAATTTTAATTCTTTTTCAGCTAAAATTTTAAGCATTTCAATTTCATAATGAACTAATTGAACTTCTCCTTGAGATTTTAAATTTTTAGCATATCTTTTATATGATTCTTTAATTTTAACATCTGATTGATTTTTAGAACTTTTAATTTTGGTTTTTAAAAATTTAATATCTTCTTTTATGCTTGAAATATTTTTTTCTCGCATTTCAATGTTTTTAGATAGCTTCTGTGAAAGATCATATTCTTTCTTTTTTAATTTTTCTTCAAATCTATCTAATCGAGCCTGTTCTGTGATTTTTGAACAGCCTGATGTTATAATTAGGATTATTAATATGTAAAGAAATTTATTCATTATTATCTAGTAAGGATATGATTTTTTCACCAACTTTTTTTTGTGCAATTTCTATGGTATTAATATCATTATGTTCTAAAAGTTGGATTCTTCTTTTTAAGGCAAATTGTCCAGATGATGATAGCGAATTAAATATTTTATTTTGTATATTTTCCTCTGCATTTATTAATGAACTAGCAAGAGTATTTGTGTCAATTTGATTTATTAATTTATCAATTTGATCATTGTTTAAGGATAAAATATCATTAAAATAACCAATATTTTTTCTAATATTATCAGAGATTGTTTTATTTGTTTGTGAAATAGAAAAAAGTATACCTTCTGAGTCTTCTTGATTCATTTCATTTAAAATATTTGATAGAATATTTACACCATTAATTGATTTAAAATCAGGTTTAAGCAATTCTTTTACTTTATTTCTAAATTTTGTTTTTACTGAATTTAAAATTTCTTTAGAAGTCCCTTCCATAGTAGCCATGTGTTGAGCTATTTTCAATCTAGTATTTACATCAAGTGCAGCTAAAATTTCTGATGCTTTTTTAGGTTCAAGATGACTGAGGACAATAGCACATGAACCTTCATTTTCATTCATAAATATTTTTTTATTTATATCTATATCTAAATAAGAAATGAAATCAAAGGGATTCTCTTGTTTGAGTTCTAGAGATGTAGATTCTGAAATTGCCTCTTTTACTGAACTAGTTACTGGTTCTGCAATATTGCTGATAGCATCAATTATATCTGCACCTACCTCACGTAAAGTAGTTTCAAAATTAGTATCAAAAGTACTATTTTGATCTGGAACCGGAATATTTTGAATAGGTTGATTTGTTACTTCATTTGTAAGATTTTCTTTTGAGTTGTTAGCTTGACTATCAACTAAAATTTTATCTTCTTCAATTAATTCTGGATTTGATAAGCCTTCTTCTAAAGCTAGTCTTACAGCATCTTGACCTTCTAATTGAGATTGAGAAAAATCAATGAATTTTTTATATAATTTATTAATGAAAAATAATAGAACTATAACAGCTATTACGATAAATATACCGACAAAAAAACTTCCTATGATTGATTTATCACTAAAAATTGATTTTTTTTCTTGTTCTGGATCATAAGTATTAATCGGCCATACAACATCTACAGGTAGAATTTCTGGTGATTTATATAATTGAACCTTATTAATAACTAAATTATTTTTTATTTTTTTGTATAAGATATGATTTTTGATAGTTTGAGTAGCCAGACTAACAAGAGAGTCTGTTAATGTAATTTCAAGATTTAAATTAATATCTATAGATTCAATTGAGTCAGTTATTTTATTTTCATTAGGTTTAATTTCTTGTGGTATAGATTGTGTTTTTATACCTAGCCCAGGTAAAAAATTGATAGGAATATCATTTTCCTTTTTTACAGCTAATTTCTGTTTAAAATTTGCTTTAACTTCAATGTAAAAATTCTCAGGTCCTAAAACTGAATTTAATGCTGAAGTATAACGCTTTTCATATTCTCCTTCTAATTCTATGGTTGGTATAGAAATAGAATTACAAAATATAAAATTTATTATAGTTATTGATATGTATAATGAATTTTTTAGCATATTAAATTTTTTAAAAAAAATGAAATTACCCGACTAAAATATATTAAAAGATTCAGTCAATTAATACGATTTTTTTATAAATCAAAATAAAAATAATTAAAAATAAGAATATTAAAATATTTAAGTAGATAATTCGATAAGAATATGCATATAAAACTTTATTTTTATCTAAATATTCTTCAAGTCCAAATTCCCAAATCAACATATCATTTAATACTTCATCTGAGTTATCAGAAAAAATTTGATTTGGAATATTTAAACTAAATTTAAAATCATCATCAATTAGATTGATTGTTATTTCAGCTTCTTTTTTATATATATGAATGATTGAATCTAAATTCGTTTTATTATGTATTAT
>CAYTPF010000045.1:0-8157 GCA_964439775.1 uncultured bacterium
AATAAAAAAATACTACAATAATTAACCTTATGGCAAACAAAGAAAATCAAGTATTAAGAGTACCTCCTAATTCTCAAGATGCAGAAGCAGCTGTAATAGGTTGTATGTTGATTGATCCACAAGCCATTTCAAAAGCATTTCAGATATTAAATATTGATAGTTTCTATAATTCATCAAATGCTACAATTTTTAGAATAATGTTAGATTTGTTTGATAAAAATAAGACTATTGATACAATTAGTATTATAGCAGAATTAGAAAAAAAAGGTGAAATTGATAATGTTGGTGGTCCATATTATATAACGGGATTATCTTCTGATGCACCAACTTCTGAAAATATAGAATATTATGCAAAACTTGTCCAAGAAAAATTTATTTTAAGAAAAATTATTGAGACAAGTAGAAATATGTCAACATATGCTTACGAATCAAAAGAAGAAATTTCCACAATTTTAGATAGAGCTGAGCAAACTATTTTTGAATTATCACAAAATGCTGAAAGAGGACAATTTCAAGCGATTGAACCATTATTACATAATGTAATGGATAAGTTGGGATCAACAAAATCAGAAGGAGTTTCAGGAATCCCTACTGGTTATTATGAATTAGATAAATATCTGTCAGGATTCCAAAAATCTGATTTTATTGTTGTAGCTGGAAGACCTTCAATGGGTAAAACTGCATTAGCTTTAAGTTTAGCAAGAAATATTGCAGTTGATTATGGATATTCAATTGGTATGTTTAGTTTAGAAATGTCAAATATTCAATTGGTTGAACGGTTGATTACAGCTGAAGCAAAAGTTAATTCTCACCAAGTTAGAAATGGGAAGCTACCAAAAGATGATTGGAAGAAATTATCTGCAGCAGCTGGACCACTATCTGAAGCAAAATTTTTTATTGATGATACTCCGGGTTTAAATATAATGGAGATACGAGCTAAAGCTAGAAGATTAAAAGCAGATAAAAAAATTGATATTTTGATTATTGATTATATGCAGTTAATTACAGGGTTTGATAAAAGTGAAAGTAGGCAGCAAGAAATTTCAATGATATCACGTTCATTAAAAGCTTTAGCAAAAGAGTTAGATATACCTGTAATTGCATTATCTCAATTATCACGTGCTCCTGAGGCTAGAACGAATCATAGGCCTATTATGTCAGATCTTAGAGAAAGTGGAGCTATTGAACAAGATGCAGATATTGTTTTGTTTGTATATAGAAAATTTGTTTATTCAAGATCAGAAGAAGACAAAGGTATTGGAGAATTGATTATCTCAAAGCATAGAAATGGACCTACTGGTTCAATAGAGGTGGCATTTATAGATTCCTATGCTAGATTTGAAAATTTAACTCAATATGATGAAGAAATGTTAGATGAATTTCCAATTTAGTTTTGGTATTAAATAAATTAAAAAATATCCTTCCTTTAAAAAAAAGTTATTCAATAACTTTTAAAAAAATTATTGAATATGTTTCAAAAAAAAATAATTTCACTCAATCAGAAATAGATAAGATTTGTAAGGCATATGATATTTCCAAAGAAGCTCATGAAGGACAATTACGTCGTTCAGGAGAACCTTATTTTAATCATTGTATATATGTAGCTTATAATTTAGCAAGATGGAACATGAGTTCAGATGTTATTATTGCAGGTATTTTACATGACGTTTTAGAAGATACATCTTTAGAAAAGAATGATATAATTGATAATTTTGGAATAGACATATATAATTTAGTTGAAGGAGTTACAAAATTATCAGATATAAAATTTAATAGTAGGCAGCAAAAACAAGCTGAAAATTTTATGAAAATGTTCTTAAGTGTGGCTACAGATATACGAGTCATTATAATTAAATTTTCTGATAGATTGCATAATATGCAAACAATAAGTTATTTACCTTTGATAAAACAAAGGCGAATTGCAGTGGAAACTAGAGATGTTTTTGCTCCGCTAGCTCATAGATTGGGTATGTGGAAACTTAAAGCTGAACTTGAAGATTTAGTTTTAAAAACCTTGGAACCAAAAATTTTCAATAAAATATCTAGAAAATTATCATCTACTAGTAAACAAATGCAAAAATATATTGACAATTTTAGTAATCCTATTATTGAGGAACTAGAAAAATTCAATATTACTCATACTATACAAGGTAGATCAAAAAATAAGAGTTCAATATATCATAAGATGGTAAATAAGAATAAAGATTTTACAGAAATTTTTGATTTGTTAGCTATTAGATTGATAGTAGACAAAGTTGAAGAATGTTATGCAACCTTAGGTATAATTCATCAGTTATATACACCTATTCATGAAAGGTTTAAAGATTTTATAGCAACTCCTAAAATAAATGGTTATCAATCTATACATACAACTGTTTTTGGTCAAAAGGGAAAAATGTTTGAAGTCCAGATAAGAACTAAAGGTATGGATAAAACTGCGGAAGAAGGTGTGGCTGCTCACTTTGCATATAAAGAACATGGTCAATTTGAAGAAAATAAAGATAGTATAGATAGGCATGTTTCTTGGTTAAGAGAACTGATTTCAAGTTTACAAAATGAAGAGAACAATCCTAAAGAATTTTTAAATTTATTAAAAATTGATCTTTATGAAGATGAAATTTTTATTTTTTCTCCCAAAGGTGATTTGTTCCAATTAAAAGCAGAATCTACTCCAATTGATTTTGCATTTCATGTCCATTCACAAGTTGGTTTCCATTGTATTACAGCTAAAGTTAATGGGAAAATTGTTCCTTTAAATACGTCTTTAAAAAGTGGTGACCATATAGAAATCATAACTTCTGATTCTCAAACACCAAGGATGTCTTGGTTAAAATATGTAAAAACTGCTAAAGCAAAAAATCAAATTAAAAGATGGATAAAAAAGCAGCAAGAAGTTGAAAGTATTAAATTAGGAAAAGAAATTTTAGATAAGGCCTTGAAAAAAATTAAAAAACCTAAATTAATTAAAAAGATTTCAGATAATCCAAAAGATATGGGATTTAATACTATTGATAGTATCTATATGGCTTTATCAAGTGGAAAAATTACTATATCAGAAATATTTTCAAAATATTTAGAATCTAGTGAGAATTTAAAAGAAGTTGATGAAGAAACATTAACTGAAAAGTTTTTGCGTAAAGCAAGAGGAATTTCAAAAGGTGTAGTTATTGATGGAATAGAAAATGCAATGATAACTTTTGGAAAATGTTGTAATCCAATCCCTGGAGATCAGATCGTAGGTTTTATTACACGAGGTAGAGGTGTTACAATCCATAGAGGCAATTGTAAAAATATTCCTACAATTTCAAATTTAGATAGATTATTAAATGTAGAATGGAACGTTGGTCAAAAAGAATCTTTTGTAGTAAGATTGAAAATTACTGGTGAGGATAGAAAACATTTTTTAAAGGATATCACTGAGTCTATTTCAGGATTAAATATAAATCTTGCTAGTGTAGATATTAGAGCTAAAGAAGGTATAGCTATAGGTTATTTTATTTTACAAATAAGAGATACTCGTCAATTAAATAGAATAATAAATAAAATAAAAATTATCAAGGGAATAATTGATTTGAAAAGGATGTAAAACTTGAAAAAGGTATTAGGAATTGATTATGGAGAAAGAAGAATAGGTATTGCTATATCTGATAGTTTGAAAATTATTGCAACTCCTTTAACAGTTATAGATAGAAAAAAACAAAATTATTTAGAAACTATTCAACAAATCATAATTGAAAATAATGTAGAATTAATTATAGTTGGATTGCCAATTACTTTAAAAGGAAATCAATCTATTCAAACTAATAAAACTAATATATTTATAAATGAATTACTTGAAAAAATTGATATCCCAATTCAAACTATAGATGAAAGGTTAACTTCCCAAGAAGCAGAAAAGATATTAATTCAAAAAGGAATTAAAACAGGCCATAATAAATCTAAAATAGATCAACTTTCTGCAATAATTATCTTACAGGAATATCTAGATACAAAAATATGAGAAAATATTCTTTAATAATATTTTCTGCATTTTTAATGGGTTTATCGCAGCATCCAATTTATTTAGGTTTCTTTGCTTGGATTGCATTTATTCCAGCATTATACTTTTTAGAAGATAGAGAAAATTTTTTCGATTTTTTTAAAGCTGGTATAGTTTGGGGAATAGTATATCATTTAACGTCTATTTTTTGGTTATCAATGAATGTAGGAACTAATATATATATCGCAATCTTAACAATGTTTTTATCAGTAATAGTTTTAACATTTAATACTGTGGTTATTTTTTCATTTCTATACTTATTTAAAAAATTTTATTTTAAGGAATATGTATATTTTTTGCCTCTTATATGGATTTTTATTGAATATGTTAAATCTTATGGAGTATTGGGTTTTCCTTGGGTTTCATTAGCAAATACACAAATAGATTATCTTATTTTAATTCAAAATGCTGAATTGTTTGGTATCTATGGTATTACGTTTTGGATTTTATTTTTTAATATAACATTATATAATTATTTAAAGTCAGATATTATTTTGTTATCAATTAATAGAAAATTAGTGTTTTGTAGTTTTGTTTTTTTTATGCCATGGTTTTCTGGTTTAGTTTTATACAAAAATATAAAATTAGTTGACCAAAATCAGATTGATATTGGAATTGTACAACCTAATATTAAATTGGAAGAAAAATGGTCAGGGAATCCAAATAAAAATTTTAATAAAGTATTAAATTTAACTCAAAAAATAAATAATCAAAATAATATATTAATATGGCCTGAATCTGCATTGCCTGCTTACTTCCTTCAATCTAATTCATATCAAATGAATAAAATATATAATCTTTTAAATGATTCAACTTATTTAGTTACAGGGACTACAGTATTTGTTAAAGATTCTTTAAAAAATAAAGCTTATAATTCAATTGCATATATTGGTAATAATTATATAAAAAATTATTATAATAAAATTCAACTTGTTCCCATGGCTGAATATGTTCCCTGGTCAAATATTTTTAATTCCTTAAAAGATTTGAACTTAGGACAGGCAAATTTTTCAAAAGGTGAGGACTATACTATTTTTAATTATAATCAAACCAAGTTTGGTGCAGTAGTTTGTTATGAATCTACGTTTCCTTGGATTTTTAATGAATTTGTAAATAAAGGAGCAGAGTTTATGGTTGTAGTCACCAATGATGGTTGGTATGAAACAGCTCCAGAACCACAACAACATGCAAAGCAGGCAGTTTATAGAGCAATTGAAAATAGGAAACCAATTATTAGATGTGCAAATACAGGTATTTCTATGGTAATAAATGCAAGAGGTGATATAGTAGAAAAGCTAGAGTTAAACAAATCTGGTGTGATTAGTGCTTCTATCATTCCAAACACAAAAAAAACATTTTATAACAAATATGAGGATAATTTTATTCAATTATTAGGATTAATATTGTTAATTTTCATTTTGAAACCAGTATTTTATAAACATGAAAAATAAATTTATAATTATAAATATTTTATTTAGTTTTTTAATATGTCAAATGAAAACTGAATATACAAACCCAGTCTTAAAATCAGCAATTTTACCTGGATGGGGTGAATTAGATTTGAATAATAAAAAAAGGTCAAATCAATTTTTTATACAAGAAGCATCAATTTGGATAACTTATTTTGGTTTGCAGTATGTATCAAATTCATATGAATCTGATTATAGAGCATTTGCTTCATTACATGCAGGTGTTGATATGATTGATAAATCTTATCAATATTCAGTTGATATAGGTGATTATAATACATATGAAGAATTCATTGATGCAAAAAGTCGTAATCGTCAGTCTGATCAAATATGGCCAGAGGGTTATGGATATGAATGGTCATGGGATTCTGAACAAAATAGAAAAGATTATGACCAAATGAGAATTATAAGTGGTGTTGCTAAAAAATATTCAAAATTTGCAGTTGGTGCAATGATTGCAAATAGAATAATTTCTGTAATTGATGTGTTATATCTTAAAAATTTAAGCACTAGATATCAAGTTTACAGCTCAGTATCTAAATTAGATTCTCAAAACATTGAATACTCGTTTAAAATTATATTTTAGATCTTAGTTTTGTCAATACATTTTCCCTTGATTCAATACTATGTTTTGACCACCACTCTTTTATAAAAATATTATTATCTTTTTCATATTTTTCTTTGTTATAAGAAGTCAACTTCTCTAATAAAGTATTCTTTCTTTTTAATAACAACCTATCAGTTTTTTTTAGTTTAGTCTTAATATATTGAAAAGGTTTGGTTGTTTTCTTAATATGGGAATTAGTGATAATAAAATTATTGACGGTATTTTTTGATAATAATTTGTTGGCTTCTTTTTTATATTTTAACTTTAAAATTGCAGATGGTAGTGCTGGTAATGATACATTTAACAAATCAGGATTAAGGCCTATTTTATGATTACCATCTTTTGATAGGATAAAATCTGTAGATGATGCCAATACAAATCCACCAGCTATAGCATGACCATTTAAAATTGTAAAGGTTAAAGAAGGATGAAAAATTATCTTTTGAATTAACTCTTCAAATAGTGAAATAAGATATTTAAAATCAGCTTTATTAATTTTTTCAATTAAAAATAAATCAATACCAGCTGAAAATATTGTTCCATTGCATGTAATAACTAAAGCTTTGTCTGGATTGGTTTTATCTATATTTTTAATTAATAGTTTTAATGAATCTATACAAAATGAATTTACTGGGGGTTTAGAAAAGTTTAATATAGTATAGTCTTTTTTAAAATTAAGTATTACTTTTGGTTTCATTTTGTTTGTTATGAAATTAAAATATTTTTTGTTAATTTAAACAAGATTTATTATGATTAATTTTAAAAATATACTATATATAATAATGATTAATAGTATTCTATTTGGAATAGATAATTTTCCACCTATTAATAAACCACCAACTCAATCAAATGCAAAAGAATTTGGTTTTTTGAATCAACCTGAAATTTCATATGATAAAACAAATATAATTCCAATTCAATCAGAACATAATAATTTGTATTCATCAAGAGAAGATTTTAATTTTGAAGAAGCTTCTCACTTATTAATGAGAACAACAATCGGACCAACCTTGGAAGAAATAAATACTGCAGTTGATATGGGTTTAGAAGCAACATTAGATAGATTGTTTGATAAATTGGAAGCTCCTATGCCACCTGGTGATTGGGTATATCATGCTGAACCACCCAATTTTAGCGATTTGAATTCAACTCAAAAAGATTCAATAAGAGATGAATGGGAAAATAGAATTTTATTAATGGGAATATGGTGGGTTGATTTAATTAAATATTCTGAAATGAACATTAGTGAGATGATGGTGCTATTTTGGCATGATCATTTTGCAACCTCAGCTGAAACAGTAAAATTTACTCCATCGATGTTTATTCAAAATAAATTATTTAGGCAGTATGCTACAGGTAATTTCAAGGATTTAGTAAAGTCAATTAATTATGATCCTGCAATGTTATCTTGGTTAGATAATGATAAAAATTATTATATAAACGAAAACAATAATACCATTAATGAGAATTATTCTAGGGAACTATTAGAGTTGTTTACAATGGGAGAAGGTAACTATACACAGCAAGATATAGTTGAGACTGCTAGAGCTTTAACTGGTATAGATTCTGATGGAATGTATAGTATTTTTTCTCCAATTAGACATGATCATGGTTTAAAAAATATTTTAGGAACAATTGGGAATCATAATCCAGAAGATGTTATTGATATTATTTTTGATCATCAAGCAACTTCAAGATTTATATGTGAAAAATTATACCAATGGTTTGTATATGAATATCCAGATGATGAGATTGTAAACCAAATGGTTGATATATTAATAGATCATAATTTTGAAATAGAGCCAGTTTTAAGATCTTTATTATCTAGTGAACATTTTTATGATGAAAATTTTAGAGGTTCAAAATATAAAAGCCCAGTATGGTATTCTGTTGGTACTTTTAGGCAATTATATCTTGATTATCCTTTAGAGCATGAGTTTGTTATTTGGTATTCTTATCCATTGGGAGAGCAGTTATTTTTTCCACCGGATGTGAGTGGTTGGGATGGATATAGAAGTTGGATAAATACATACACTTTACCA
>CAYTPF010000046.1:0-8155 GCA_964439775.1 uncultured bacterium
CCCGACAATTTGATCAATTCCTCATCGCCAGCACTACAAATGCGTTTGTACAGGTTGGGATCGGCAGTCTCAAGGGGCCGGTCGACCACTGAAATTTTGAATCGGATTGCCAAGTCCGGGCTGCCATGTTGTGTACACCAGGGTTCCTCAGAAACTGGCCGAAAGTGGGTCGCAGTCGGTGGCCATGGCAGACCGACAGTGGCCTCCCCCAATGTTTCTTCGTCGACGATGGATCGGAAAATATTGAAGAGCGTATATAGCGTCGCATTCTGCATGAACCGTGAGTAATCACCGTTCAAACAACATTTTGATTAGATGCCTAAGCTGCCGAATTCTGTAGGAAATCGAGCTAGAGGCGGTTCTACCCTTTTTTAAAAAAAGGGAGCGCACGCTGCGAAGCGATTACTCCCTAGGAGAAAGGGTTGTCAGTTCGAGATGAGAAAACAGGCTAATTGAGCTTCGCGTAAATTTTTGCGTGGGGGCCGTTCTGCTGAGCTTGCCAAGCTTCTGACGTATCGGAGAAAGAAAACTCCGAGTAGTCCACGGTGATGCTTTGCTCTTGAGAGATTTTCAGCAGCCGTTGCCAAATTTTCTGGCGGTCTGCAGGCGGCCTTTGCCCGGTGCCGATGCATGACAGGGTTTTGAATAACAGGTCAGCGATATCCAAATTGATCTGGCGTCCGGCACCTGTTCCTATCGTCATTATTCGTGCGCCCCAGCGACAGGCCTTTAATGCGTAAAGTAATGGCTGGCCACATACTAAATCCAAGACTACGTCGTAGCCTTCACCGGCCTCGCTCTTCAGAGCTTGTACATCGCTTTCATCGCCTTTAAGGCAGACGACGCTATCAGCAATGCCTCGCTCGGTGAGTCTTGCTAGAGCTTCGGCGCTGCGTCCGGCAGCAACCACTTTTCCTGCGCCGAGGTAACGCGCAAGTTGCAGAGCTATCTGCCCCAGCGTTCCTGTCCCGCCAAGTATTAGAACGGTCTCACCCGGTTTGATGTTCGCCGTTTCGAGAGGAACGAGGGCGCCTGTGGCCGCTATGCCCATGGTGATAGCGGTACGGTCATCGATGTGGTCGGGTACCTCCCAAACTTCTTCTGCTGGAACCAGAGTTTTTTCCGCCCAAGCACCAAAAGGTAATACCGACCGTTCGCCAAAGTAAACGCGCGTGCCTTCAGCGTTACGGCCAACACCTTCGCCTCGAATGACGCAGGGGTACTCAACACCCAAGCGGTAGGCGCCAAGCACATCCCAGCCGCCCAGGCCGGCAGTGTCTACACTGATAAGTACAGAGCCTTCTTGTGGTGCAGGCTCTGTGAAGTCTTGAATGACGGGCAGTGCGCCGCGTTCATTAATAACAGCTGCTTTCATGATTGTTTTCCTTGGAGCGATAGCTTGGCTGTAACCGTGGGTCTAAAACACGAGGCAATAGCTTTTGCTTTTCAGGGTGTTTGTGTGTTCTGTAATGGGTTATCATTCTGAAATAAGATTTCAATTCTGTCAAAAGAATGATTAAGAGTCCCGTCATGCTCGTATTGAGCTAGAGGTGCCCCCTTGCATTATTCATCCAATAACCAATCAGGTTTTCAAACAGCCCATCCGCAGCTTCATTCGTACACTGAACTAGGTGGTCAAAAAGGGATTGCCTCGGTTTTTTTACCTGAAGAGGTGCCTGTTGCTTTCGTCTATAACGGCATCAGTCAGGCTGTCATGATGGCAAGCCCTTTTGACCTTGAAGACTTGGCGATCGGTTATAGCATTGGCAGCGGCTTGATAACGGATGCCGCTTGTATCTACGGTATAGAGATTACCCAGGGCCTTGTTGGTATTCAGTTGCAGATAAGTGTAAGTCAGCGCGCTTTCACCAAGATCAAGCAGCTACGCAGGACGCAGGCAGGGTCGACCGGCTGCGGCCTGTGTGGTGTAGAGTCACTTGCCAACGCGCTACCGGACTTGCCGGCTCATCCCGCACGAGCGTTACCTCCAGCGCAGCACCTGAGCAAGTTACGTTCTTGTCTGGCCAGCCACCAATTACTGGCCAAACAGACTGGTGCGTTGCACGCCGCGATATATGTGGATGAGAGGGGCGAGATCACGCTGTGTCGTGAGGATGTGGGGCGGCACAACGCTATGGACAAGTTGATTGGCGCGCTGATAAACGATCAGCTCCTTCCAAACAATGGTTTTGTGGTGGTCACCAGTCGCTGCAGCCTTGAACTGATACAGAAGGCGGTGCGCGCAGGGTTTTCTACTCTTGCCACCTTGTCAGCTCCAACCGACATTAGTGTTTCCTGGGCTCGCTACTGCAATTTGAACCTTGTGCACATACCGCGTTCCAGCGCCCCCAGAGTCTATAGTCCGGAGCCAGTATGAGTACGCCAAAAGCCGGCCGGGAAAAATTTAAACGTTATACGGGACCGGCGGCAGGTTGGGGGGCGTTGCGCAGCGTTACCAGTGCATGGCTGGGCAGTAGTCAACCAGTCAAGAATATTCGTGCGCTGTTGAAGACTAATCAGCACGGAGGTTTTGATTGTCCAGGGTGCGCCTGGGGAGAAGAGCCCGGCACGGGACGAGTGAAGTTTTGTGAGAATGGCGCCAAGGCTGTGAACTGGGAGGCAACCTCCCGAAAAGTTGATGCTGATTTCTTTGCACGGCATAGTGTTGCGCAACTGCGCCGGCAAACAGATTACTGGTTAGAGTATCAAGGTCGGTTGACCGAGCCGATGCGCTATGACCGAGATAGCGATCATTATGTGCCTATCAGTTGGGACGATGCCTTTGCGCTTATCGGGCAGCATCTGAACGCCTTGGATTCACCAAGCGAGGCAGAGTTTTATACCTCTGGGCGCGCCAGTAATGAGGCGGCTTTCCTATATCAGTTATTCGTTCGCATATTTGGTACCAACAACTTTCCTGACTGCTCCAACATGTGTCATGAGGCGAGTGGAGTTGCCTTGGGGGCGAGTCTTGGCACCGGCAAAGGCACGGTCACCTTTACCGACTTTGAGCAAGCTGACGCAATTTTTGTGCTGGGCCAGAATCCGGGAACCAACCATCCAAGAATGCTAGAGCCCTTACGCGATGCAGTACGCCGCGGAGCACAGGTGGTTTGCTTCAATCCGCTGAAAGAGCGCGGGCTAGAACGCTTTCAGCATCCGCAAAGCATGGCGAAAATGCTGAGTAATAGCGCCGACGCGATGCACACCGCTTATTTTCGGCCAGCTCTGGGTGGTGATCTCTCGGTACTGCGCGGGATGGCCAAGTACATGCTGCAGTGGCAGCGTGAAGCTCAGCGGTATCGTCTGGAGGGTGTATTTGATGAGGCGTTCATACTTTCTCAGACCAGTGGCTTTCAGGATTATATCGCCGTGCTGGATACAACTGATTGGGCTGATGTAGTTGCTCAATCCGGTCTCCGCCTAGACGAGATAGAGCAGGCGGCGCGGCTTTTTTGCGATGCCGGAAACGCTATTTTCTGCTGGGCAATGGGAATAACCCAACACCATCACGGTGTAGCGACAATCCAGGAAATTGTGAACCTGCAGCTATTGCGAGGAAACATTGGCCGCGCTGGTTCCGGCGTGTGTCCTGTTCGGGGCCACAGTAACGTGCAAGGCGATAGAACAATGGGCATCGATGAGCGACCTAGCCCTGCGTTTTTGGATCGCTTGCAGACATACTTTGGTTTCAGCCCTCCGCGCAAGCCAGGCCATAACACAGTAGAAGCAATCAAGGCGATGCTGGAGGGGAGGGCAAAAGTCTTTATCGGGTTGGGTGGGAATTTTGCCCAGGCAACACCGGACAGCAAGGTGACTCATGCCGCTTTGTCCCGCTGCGCGCTTAATGTACAGATTAGTACCAAGCTCAACCGCAGCCATTTAATGGTGAGCAATGATGCGCTGATCTTGCCGTGCCTGGGCCGAACGGATATTGACCGTCAAGCCTCCGGCCACCAATGCGTTACCGTGGAAGACTCGTTCAGCATGGTGCATGCATCTTTTGGCCAGCTAGAGCCGCTCTCTGAGGGTATGAAGTCTGAACCATGGATTATTGCTGGAATGGCGAGAGCAACAGTCGGTGATCACATTGTTGATTGGCAAGCCATGCGGGACGACTATCGGACTATCCGTGCAGCGATTGGCGCCTGTGTTCCAGGCTTCGAGCATTTTGAGCAGCGGCTCCAAAACCCGGGTGGGTTCCACCTTACTAATACGGCGGCTACACGTTGTTGGCGCACGGATAGCGGTAAGGCGAGGTTCATTGCCAGTGACTTGCCAGCAGATTTGCTACCGGAAGCGGTCAGGTCGTCCGGTCAGAAACATGACCTGGTCTTGCAGAGCCTGCGCTCGCACGATCAATATAACACCACTATTTACGGGCTCGATGATCGCTACCGAGGCGTGACGGGGCAGCGAGAGATTGTTTTCATCAACCAACACGACATCGATAGACTAGGTTTAATTGCTGGTGCCAAAGTCGACATAGTGTCGATCTGGAATGATGGCGTCGAAAGGCGCGTGCGAGGTTTTCGAGTACTGCCATACGATATTCCTCCAGGACAGGCAGCGGCCTACTACCCGGAAGTGAACCCCTTGGTGCCGTTGGATAGTTGCGGTGTTGGGAGCAGTACGCCGGTGTCGAAGTACATCCCTATTAGGGTGGAGCCGTCCCAAGGTGATGCTCCGCTGGCCTCCAGCGGAGCATAGCGGGACTTTTATCTAGTCGCGCTCTACGGCTAGTGCCACTCCCTGGCCACCACCTATGCACAAGGTGGCCAGCCCTTTCTTGGCGCCCCGTAGCGCCATTTCATGCAGCAGCGTTACTAGCACTCGACAGCCCGATGCGCCGATCGGATGCCCTAAGGCGATAGCGCCACCGTTCACATTGACCTTGTCGATATCCCACTGCAGCTCCTTGCCTACCGAGAGGCACTGGGCGGCGAAAGCCTCGTTGGCTTCAATCAGGTCCAGTTGGTCAAGGGTCCAGCCGGCTTTCGCTAAACAGCGTTTGCTGGCCGGTACCGGTCCAATGCCCATGATCGCCGGATCCACGCCGGCACTAGCATAGCCTTTGACTCGGGCCAGAACAGGCAGCCCCAATGCTTCTGCGCGCTCGGCAGACATCAGTAGCACAGCTGCCGCACCGTCATTGAGGGTCGAGGCATTGCCTGCCGTTACGCTGCCTTCTTTTTTGAAGGCAGGACGCAACCCGGCAAGGCTGTCCGCAGTGGTTGCTGAGCGGGGCTGCTCATCGATTTCAAAGAGAATAGGGTCGCCTTTGCGTTGAGGGATTGGTACGGGGGCAATCTCACTCTTGAAGCGCCCCGCCTTGATAGCCGCAGCAGCGCGCTGCTGGGATATCAGTGCGTAGGCATCCTGGTCCGCCCGGCTCAGTTGGTACTGGTCAGCTAGGTTTTCCGCAGTGATGCCCATGTGGTAGTCATTAAAGGCATCAATCAAACCGTCTTTGAGTAGGCTGTCTTGTAGTTCGGCATGGCCCATCCGCAAGCCGGTGCGGGCCTTGGGTAGCACATAGGGCGCCAGGCTCATGTTTTCCATGCCGCCTGCAATGACGGCTGCTGCATCGCCGCAGCGAATCGCTTGCACCGCCATATGCACCGCTTTCAAGCCGGAACCGCATAGTTTATTCAGCGTCATTGCTGGCGTTGAAAACGGCAGCCCTGCGTTAATGGCCGACTGACGAGCGGGATTCTGTCCGCATCCGGCACTGAGCACTTGTCCCATGATGACCTCGTCAATGTCGGCAGCATCAACGCCACTTGTGCTGAGCAAGGCGCGAATGACAGTGCTGCCCAGTTCCACTGCGGAGATATTCGCCAGTGATCCTTGAAAGCTGCCAATAGCGGTACGTTTGGCAGCAACGATTACAACCTCATGCATGTTGATTCTCCAAAAAAAACGTGGCCTCCCGAAGGTTGAGCCACGTAAATGTTCCAACGGGCAGCATTTGCCTCGCAGCAAGGGGGCAGCAGCAAGGCAAATCCGGATTACCTGTCAGCGCAGGTCAGTATTTGCTTTGGAAACGGTCTACCTGAAGAGCGCAGCCGGTAACGTTTTGTAGATGCTCTATTGATATATCCGGCGCAAGCTCTACAAGCTCCACTCCCGTCTCTGTGATGTCCAAGACAGCAAGGTCGGTAATGATCCGATTGACCACGCCCAACCCGGTAAGGGGAAGGTCACAGTTCTCGAGGATCTTAGGGCTCCCGTCTTTTGCGCAATGTTCCATGAGCACCACAACACGTTTGACGCCAGCGACCAGGTCCATGGCGCCGCCCATGCCCTTGACCATCTTGCCGGGAATCATCCAGTTGGCAAGATCGCCTTGCTGCGATACCTG
Organism: uncultured bacterium; assembly: GCA_964439775.1. GTDB lineage: Bacteria > Fidelibacterota > Marinisomatia > SCGC-AAA003-L08. The sequence goes on from CAYTPF010000046.1 coordinate 6,365, forward strand.
CATCGCGCCAAGGATGGCTAGGTTGATGTGCCCACCCCGAATCATTGCAAAGGATTCTGCGTTGTCGAAGAAGCTGCTGCCCGGCAAGCTGGTGACCGTTTGCTTGCCCGCGTTGATCAGGTCCGGATCTACCTCGTTCTCCAGAGGGAAGGGGCCAATGCCGAGTAGACCATTTTCACTTTGTAGCCAAACGTCCATACCTGTGGGAATGTAGTTGGCGACCAGCGTTGGCAAGCCAATACCCAGGTTGACATAGAAGCCATCTGACAGTTCTTGCGCAGCGCGCTGTGCCATTTGTTCACGTGTCCAAGCCATGATCAGGCGCTCCGTGTAGTGCGTTTTTCGATGCGTTTTTCGGGTGAGGTATTCAATACCATGCGCTGGACGTAGATACCTGGAAGGTGAATTTGGTCGGCGTCCAGTTCGCCAATTTCAACAATTTCTTCTACCTCAACGATGCACACTTTGCCGGCAGTCGCGGCAAGTGGGTTGAAATTGCGAGCGGTTTTTCTAAATACAAGGTTGCCCGACTTATCGGCTTTCCAGGCCTTGATCAGTGCAACGTCTGCGGTCAGTGAGGTCTCCATGACATACCACTCTCCGTTGAACTGACGAGTTTCCTTGCCTTCAGCGATGAGCGTGCCGTAGCCAGTCTTTGTGTAAAAGGCTGGTATGCCAGCACCTCCGGCGCGCAACTTTTCAGCCAAGGTACCTTGTGGTGTGAACTCAAGCTCAAGTTCCTTAGAAAGGTACTGACGCTCAAACTCCTTGTTCTCGCCAACGTAGGACGAAACCATTTTGCGAATCTGGCGCGTTTCAAGTAGCAGGCCCAAGCCAAAGCCGTCTACACCAGCGTTGTTACTAATGACGGTAAGGTCTTTCTTGCCGGAATCGCGCAAGGCTTCAATGAGTGCCTCCGGTATGCCGCAGAGGCCAAACCCGCCAACTGCCAAGGTCATTCCATCGTCTATCAGCCCCTCTAGGGCGTGATGGGCATTGGGATAAATTTTGTTCATTGTTGTCGCTACTCCTCGTGCCGTTGAAACTTGAAATTGCGCTATGCGTGTTGCTTGTTTTTCGCCCTGGCAACCCTTGATCCATTGGGGCGTTTCAGAGTCTCGCTAATCCGATTGCCGGCTTCTATCAAGGAGCCGAGATCCACACCTGTTTCAATCCCAAGGCCATTCAAGAGGTACAAGACGTCTTCACTGGCAACATTTCCGGTCGCACCCTCGGCATAGGGGCAACCGCCTAGGCCCGCTACCGAACTGTCGAATACCTGCACACCCTCAAGCAGGCTGGCGTAGATATTCGCCAGAGCTTGGCCGTAGGTGTCGTGGAAATGGCCAGCGAGCGCAGAATTGGGCACCGCCTTGGATACGCTGGCAATCAGCTTGCGGGTGGCGCCAGGGGTGCCGGTGCCAATGGTGTCGCCCAGGGAAACTTCATAGCAGCCCATGGTATAAAGCTCACGAGCCACTGCTGCCACTTGTGAAGCTGGCACGTCTCCGTCGTAAGGACAGCCGAGCACACAGGAAACATATCCACGCACGCGAATGCCGGCTTGCGCTGCTGCGGCAAGGACAGGCTCGAATCGTTGGAGACTTTCGCTGATTGAGCAGTTGATGTTTTTCTGTGAGAAGCCCTCGGATGCAGCAGCAAACACTGCTACCTCTTGAGCGCCAGCAGCCAGCGCCTGTTCAAAGCCTTTCATATTGGGTGTTAACGCGGTGTAGGTAGTGCCTGCATAACGGTTGATTCCGGCGAAAACCTGCTCTGATCCCGCCATCT
>CAYTPF010000047.1:0-8127 GCA_964439775.1 uncultured bacterium
CTGAAAATAAATAATATACAGAAGCCTCTCCAGTTAAACTATTATCTTTTGACAAAGTAAACAATTCATTATACCCATCTAAATCTAATCCATTCATTCTATTCCATTTTAAATCAGTCCCGAAAAAATGTGGTTCTTTCCGAGCAGGCATAAATATCTCTGGGTGCTGTTTTAGATATGAATAAAGTGACGTTGTACCACACTTTGGAGCACCAACAATAAAAAAATCTGGATTTAATTTATTTTTCATATTAACTATAATTTTATCTTTTTAAAAAATATTTAGGAATTGAAAATATTATAATTAAAACTAATCCAATTATACCTGTAATCTTAAATACAAGATTATTATGAATATTAATCAATCTTAATATTGATAAAAATTTTCTAATATTTTTTTTAAATGAATAATTTCCTCCAATTGATTTAGATACTTTATGCCAAATTATAGATTTTTTAACAACAAAACACTTCGCATTATATTCTTGTGCTCTAATACATAAATCTACATCTTCTGAATACATATTAAATCTTTCATCAAAACCTTTTAGTCTATTTATTAAACTCCAACTAATCAACATACAGCATCCACTAATATAATCTGTAAGTTTTATCTTATCCATTTTAATTTCATTACTTATTTTTCTTATATTTTCATGACTAATAAAACCACATGATAAATTTACTTTTCCCCCTCCATACCAAATTTTTTCTTTATCATTAAAATAATTGATTACTGGACTATATATATGATTTTCACCTTTTGAATTAATACCTTCAATCAAGCCGTCAATAAAATCATCAGAAACAATAACATCATTATTCATAAAAATAACATAATCTGGAGGATTTTTTTTTAAATACTCTATTCCTTTATTCATTCCTCCAGAAAATCCATAATTCTTATTAAGTTTAAGTAATTCAATTTGAGGAAAATAATTTTCAATATTTTTTATAGAATTATCTGTTGAACCATTATCGATTACCAAACATGATACATTAGAATTTTTTATTTTAATTATTGATTTTAAACATTCAATAGTATCATCAGAGCCATTCCAGTTTAAAATGAGTAATTTTATATTGTATTCTAATTTTTTAATAATGATATGATCCCTTTGATAAAATTATCCCAAGAAAATTGTTTTTTAAATTCATTAATATTTTGAGACATATTTTTAAATCTATTTTCCTTAAGATTTTCTGCTAAAACATTAGCAAGTAATTTTGAATTATTTGATTTAATAATAAAACCAGTCTTATTATTTTCTACCATATCTGGCAAACCACCTACATCAGTCACAACCACTGGCTTATTAAAATGATATGCAATAGGTATAATACCACTCTGTGAAGCACTTTTATAAGGCAATGCGACAACATCACAAGCGGAAAAATATTGATTCATTTCATTATCAGGAACATATCTATTCTCCCAAATAAAGAAATCTTCAATACCTTCTTTTTTAATTAATTCTCTATATTTTTTTTCATTTTCATATGATTCACCTATAGCTAATACTAAAAAATCATCTAATTGATCCTTTAAATAATTAACAGATTTAATTAAAATATCAAACCCTTTATATGATCTTACTAAACCTGAATATAAAATAATATATTTTGTATTTAAATTTATTTTTTTTCTTGCAGAAGTTTGGTCTTGAAGCTCACCAAAAACATTGTAAATAGGATGAAATAATCTTAAATATTTTGGATTGGAAACTAAACTTATTAATTCTTTTTCTACTATAGATGATTGAACAATAAATAAATCCATTTTATTGAGGAAAAAACTCATTAAATATTTATCAAAAAAACTTTTTTCATGAGGAAAAATATTATCACATATTACCATACACTTTATCGATGATCTACTTTTAATTTTTTTTGCAATGATACCAAACATAATACAAAAAAAAGGATTCCAAGATCTAAAAATAACTAAATCTGGTTTATGATCAAGTATTTTATTAGCAGTACGATACCATGTAAATGGATTTATAGAGTCTAAAATCCTATTAGACTTTATAGGCACAGCAGATTTATCTAATTCATATTGTGTTTTACCAGGAAATAAAAAATTGGGATACTGTCTTATAAAATTATAACATAAAACATTAAAATTTTTAGAAAGATGTTTATATAATAATGCATTATGTAAAGAGATTCCTCCTCTATATGGTGGAGCAACTCCAACAATAATAATCTTTTCCATTATTTATCAAAATCTTTTTGATAAACTATATCAACTCTATCTCTTTTTTGCGGGCTAGATCGAACAATCATATCACCAATCAAACCAATAGAAAAAAATTGGATACCAATAACAATAAATAAAATTCCCAACATTAATAAAGCAAAATGTAATTGAAATGGCTCACCTAAAAAATACTTAAGATATAGCACATATAATTCAATAAAGAAACCTAATGTAGTACCTAAAATACCAATAAAACCAAAAAAATGTAATGGTTGATAAGTATATTTTCCTAAAAATAACACCGTAATTAAATCAAAAAATCCATCAAAATATCGCTTACTCCCATATTTAGTTTCACCATATTTCCTAGGACGATGATGGACCTCTATCTCTGTAACTTTATAACCATTTTGAATTGCAATTGCAGGGATATAACGATGTAAGCCTCCATATAAATTAAGTGATTTAACAACACTCTTCTTATAACCTTTTAATCCACAATTATAATCATGTATCTTCAATCCTGTGAACCAACCCGTTATAAAATTAAATAATTTAGATGGCAATGTTTTATTAAGAGGGTCTTTTCTATTTCTTTTCCAACCAGAAACCAAATCCCAACCCTCATCTATTTTTTTTATTATCGATTTTATTTCTTTAGGATCATCTTGCAAATCAGCATCAATTGTTATAATATAATCACCTTTTGCTTTTGAAAAACCTTCAGATAATGCATCTGATTTTCCATAATTATTATGAAACTTGATAACCTTAATTTTTTCATCATGCTTACAAATATCTTTTAAAATACTCCAACTATTATCAGAACTTCCATCATCAATAAAAATAATTTCATATTCATAATTTGAAATATTAATTTTTAACTCCGAATATAATTCTTTTAATGAGTCCTGTTCATTAAATAATGGAACTACTATACTAATTTTTTTCATATTTTTTTATTTTTAATTTTGTTTGAGAATTTTCAGGATCATTTAACAATGCAAGTTTATAATATTTGAGAGCATAATTAATATTATTTTTTTTCACATAAACATCTGCTAAATGCTCTAATACTATTGAATTAGTATCATCTATATCAATACTATCTTTGATATAATGTTCTGCTAAATTATAATTTCCCATTCGATAATATATCCACCCCATAGTATCTAAAAATGCAGCATTATTTGGTTCAATTCTTAAAGCTTTATTTGATAATTCTAGAGCATATTCTATTGTATCATTATTCGAACTGTCTCTTTCACATAAACTATATGCATAGTTATTTAATGTTAAGGCATCATTATCATCTTGAACCATTAATACTTTAAATAAACTATCTGATTTTACATAATCTTGATTAAACTCATATATAGTAATCAAAGAATTCATAATCAAACGGCTGTTACTAGAGATTTCTAAAGCATTTAAATATTCTTTTTCTGCTTTATAATAATTTTTTGTTAAATAATAAGCATCTCCTAAAACATAACTAAAAATAACCTCATCTATAAATTTCGTTTTACAATAATTTGAAAACTCAATCAGTTCATTGTATAGCTTTAGCTGCAATAGAGCAATTACTTTATTTTCATGTGCATATATTGCATCCGGATTTAATTTTATATATTCATTGCTATAAAAAAGCAAACTTTCATATTTTTCAACATTAGTATATGTAATAGCTAATAAATTATACAAATCTTTATCCAAATCAATCTGAATGCTTAATTCTTTTAAAATCTTTTCCGCATTATAAAAATCACTTTGTAAAATATAAATTTCTGCTAATTGTTTCTCTAGTTTATTATTACTGCCATATTTTTTTAAAAATGCAACAAATGTTTCCTGAGCATGAAAATATAGTTGTTGATTATAAACTAATTGTAAATACGATGATAATAAAATTTCGCTTTCAGGATTTTTCAATAACAAGTCTTTCACACTATCAACAATCAAGTCAACATTATCTGTAGCAACACTTATATCTAATGCGTTAATAAGAAATGATTCTCTAGCAACATCATTAGAATATATATCTAATGATAATTCAATGAATTCTTTCCATTTTTTAGTACTTTGGAAAAAATTAAGTAAGGAAAGTAGTATATTGTCATCTGAAGGATATTTTTTTTTTAAGCTTAGTAAAATATCTTCAGATTGTTCATATTGTTCATTTAACAAATGAATATTAGAATTTATAAGCCCTGCTTCTATATTATATGGATCTAAAAAATAAGCCCTTTTTATATTTCTTTTATATTTATCTAAATCATTATTTATTAAATTGATCTCAGATAGAGTTAAATATATACTTACAGAAGATGAATCAATTTTTAATGCCTCTAAAAGATAATTTTCCGCTTCATAATAATTTTTTGAAAGCATCTCATATTCACCAAGCATTACTAAATCAATAATCCTTGAATCTGCATTATGTTCAGAAAATAATAATGAATAAAATAAAAAAACTGATATAAATATCATTAAAATAAAAGCCTATATAAGTCTTATTTCACATTATTATCATCTAAATATTTTTTTATAAAATTATCAGCGTTTTCACCTGCAGGTACTCCCACCATTTCTTCATTAAATCTTATACCTTCAGTTTCATTATTCTTTTTTGCACGCACTATTTTAAAAAATGACTTAGCCTTATCACCAGCTTTTTTTGTTTTATCACCAAATGTTTGTTTTTTTGCCATGAATTAACCTCCTATTTATCTAATACAATTTTTTCCATCTTTTTTTGCAATATACATTTTACTATCAGAATACTTTATGATATCTTCTTTATTATTTGCATCACTTGGGAATTCACCCATACCAATACTAATAGTTAAACGTTCTTTTATATTATTTTGATTAAATTTAAAATTTTCAATCTCTTTTCTAATTCTTTCAGCTGTTTTTAATGAAACTTTCTTATTTGCATTCACCAAAACAACACTAAATTCCTCACCACCATACCTAGATACAATATCAATATTTCTTACATTATCTTGAATAACGGATGCTGTAATCTTCAAAACATAATCACCATACTGATGACCATGCGTATCATTAATACGCTTAAAATTATCTAAATCAAGAAATAAAAGAGTCATAGTTTCATTATATCTATTAGATCTTTCAATTTCTTCATCTAATCTTTTTTCAAAAAACTTATGATTTAATAATCCTGTCATACCATCATGCATTGCTTCATCTTTTAGCACATCGATTAATTTAGTATTGTTTTGTGATGTTCTTAAAGTATAAATCAAACCAACAACTGAAAATAATAAACCCAAATATTTTATTAATTCTATAGATTCATTATCAAATGCAATTCTAAATAAAACAAAACATATTATAAATAATCCTGCTATTATAAAAAACTGTTTTCTCATATCACAATTTAAGTAATTATAAACGTCTTTAAAAAATGATACTATACAATGTCTATATTTTATTTACTTTCTAATTACTCTAATTCTGTATTTTATCAAAATTACGATAAAATTCTAATTGTTCAAGTGAATCTTTTTTTATTTGTTCTTGAACTTTTTCAATTATTTTAATACTTGGGCTATTATTTAATATTTTTTTTAATGAATCTTTTCTATCTTGATAATATTTATTCTTTCTTTCATAATTTTTAATGTATTCTTCATCATTATAACTATGATTATCAATTAAAATACTATTCATATTATTTATTGATTTTAAAGGATAATCTACCTTTTTAGATGAATTCCTATATTTAATTCTATTAGCATTTTTACTAAAACTATTATTTGATACTGGCAAAATAGGTTGATTAAATGTTTTTGATTTTTGATTATTTTTAAACTTTGTTTGTTTTTTCACATTGGGTTTATCTGCTTCTGCTAGTAATGTCGGATCCATTCCATAGTTTTGATCTATATCTAAAGATGGAGTATCTGTATTAACATTTTTATTTAATGATGCTTTAACTTGCTCATTTAATGTATTATAATTGGTAGTATCTATATTAAATAATGAATAAGATGAAAAAATAATTAATAGCATACCGGCAGCATAGCCCATTATATATAAAGGCTTGGCTTCAAAAATACTTAAGCTTCTTATTCTTTGCCATAAAGACGGATTATTATTGTAATCATATATTTTTTGATTAAGACCATCTAAAAAATTATTAGATGTTTTAAGATTAGGTAATTTATTAAAAATTAAGATATTACTATTGATATTCTTGAATTTTTCACTACACTTATTACAGTGATCATGATGATTTAAAAATAGTTTTCTAAAATCTTGCTTTAATTCATTATCAATAAATTTTGTTATGTTTTCTTCAAATTTGTAACAATCCATTCAGCTTTATTTATCTCCTTTATCTATTAAAATTTCTTGCAATTTCAGTCTAGCTCGATTAATCCTAGATTTCACCGTACCAAGAGGTGTCATTATAATGCTACTAATGATATCATAAGAAAGTTCCTGAATATCTCTAAGAATTATAATGGTTTTAAAATCAAGAGGTAATTTTTCCAATGCATTTTTTAAACTATTTATATCATCTTTCGAAATAATTACTTCCTCTGGCGTAGAATCAGAGCTATGAATTATAAATTCACTATCATCGTAGCTAAGGTCTGATATTGAAAATGTTTTACGCCTTTTTAATTTTCTCAACTCTGTCTTAGCTAAATTACCAGCGATTGTATATAACCAGGTTGAAAATTTTGCTACCTCTTTGTAAGAATCCTTATGAGTATAAAGCTTTAAAAAAGTATCTTGCACTATATCTTCTGAACGATCGATATCATTAAAAAAATGATAAACATAGTTTAAAAGCTTATCCTTATAGCGATTTACGAGCTCATTATAGGCCCTTACATTACCACCTTGAAATTGCTTAATTAATTCTTCATCAGTATGATCATAATTTAGCATAAATACCTTTACAAATATTTATAAACAACGGATGAAAGAATAAACGCTCCTTTATTGATGTAGTTTTAAGTTTAATGTCTATATTCCTTAACTCTAACAAAATATTATCTAATTCATTTATTGTAAACTTGTTCATATATGTTCCCAAACGATTCATTATAATTTTATTAAACATGAAACTTTGTTTATCATTTGTTTTATTCAATTTATTATTAGAAATAAAATCAAAAAACTGATACAACTTTATCAAAATTTGGATATTAGAATATCCATGATTAATTAATGATTGATATACAATCAATGTATTATCTAATCTTTTATAACCTAAATGATCCAAAATGTTCCATAAAAAATATTCTCTATCACTTTTATCTACTAAAGAATAATTATTTAAATTGAGTTCACTTTTACCGCCATTTAATATATATATTTTTTCAATTTCATTAATTACAGAGCCAATTGAATCACCATAGACCTCTATAAGTTTATTTAAATCAACACTGCTTATCTTATAACCCTTAAGCTTTAAAATATATCCAATCCATTCTTTAATTTTACTTTCAAATGGTGGAGATACATTAACTGATACAGATGATTTTTTAATATCATTAAAAACTTTACTTTTAGAACTATATTCTTCATTTATAAAAATGACACAATTATTTGAATCTGGAGACTTAATATATTTTTTTAATTCATCTGTATGAGATTTGATTTTATGTATATCCCTTACAAAAAAAATCCTTTTAGATGAAAATAAACTTTGATTGTAGAGATCTGATATAAAATCTTTTGGCGAATCAATCTCAATAGAATAATGTATTCTTTCACCAGACTCATCTAAGAATTTAGAACAAAGCTCTTTTAAGAAAAAATCTTGTAAAAAAGCATCTGATCCAGACAACGTATAAACTGGCGCAATTTCATTTGATCTAATTCGTTTTATAACTTGACTAAACTTTGCTGAAGAAATTTTATATATCCTTTATTAAAAA
>CAYTPF010000048.1:0-8100 GCA_964439775.1 uncultured bacterium
ATTCATTAGCAAGACTAACATCAATCAATATTGTATTTACTTCACAATATTCAAGAGAAGATGAAAAAAGTAAGGCTAAGCCTATAGCAAAGTCTGTTGGATTAAATGAAATTTCGGGTGCATATTTTTTTGGAATACTACCACTTGCCTTGCTTATTTACCATAATTGGCAATTTATATTAATAACTATTCCTCTTTTTATACTTTATTATCGTTCTAAAAGATATTTTGAAAAATGGCTTCATGGTTATACTGGTGACTGTTTAGGAGCTGTTGAACAGCTAGCAGAATGCATCTGCATATTATTTTATTTAGGACTATGGAAGTACATTTAATTAGACATACGCCTGTTAATATTTCAAAAAAAATATGCTATGGAAGGTTAGATGTTCCATTATTAGATAGCTTTAATCACGATATGGAAAAAATAAAAAACCAACTATTTGATAGATATGATATTATCTATAGTAGCCCAGCGAAAAGATGTATTGCTTTAGCTAAAGCTCTGAAATTTGGTGAGATTATAAAAGATAAAAGATTGCTTGAGATAGACTTTGGAGATTGGGAAGGGCTTGAATGGGATGAAATTGATAAAAACCTATTAAATCATTGGATGGAAGACTTTGTGAATGTTGCACCTACTAATGGGGAATCATTTAATCAAATGTATCTTAGGGTTAGTAATTTTATAGAAATGTTGAGAAATAAGGATTTTAATGACGTATTAATCGTTTCTCATTCTGGAGTGATAAGGTGTTTTTTAGCTTATTTACTAAAATTTCCATTAGATAATTCTTTCAAGATACCAATTGGATTTTATGAGCAATATATATTTAAAATTGAGTCAGATCCATTATTTGATTCAATAGTCAAGATGAAATAATAGAATATGTATAGCAAAATTTGCTAGCTACAACTAGTTTTTATATAAAATGCCAATCAAGTAAATATTACCCTTTAAAATTTGTCAAACATGAAGTTTAAATTTAATTAGAAAAAGAAATGAATCGTCGTATATTAAAAAAATAGCTGAAATAAACAAATGTATAGATGTACTTTCTATATAATAATTATTTTAACTTATTCCATAATTCTTGCAATTCTTCAGGAGAATAATTAGCAAATGTTTTACATTCAGATTTAATCTCGTTTTCAACCTTATAAAATCTATCTTCAAATTTTTTTATTGCCAATTTTAATGCCTCTTCTGAATTTATTTCTAAGAAACGACTTAAATTAACAATTGTAAATAATAAATCTCCCAACTCTTCTTTAACTCTAGCTTTATTAGCAATTTCGTATGCATCAATTAATTCATTATATTCTTCATGAATTTTATCAAAAATTAAATCTATATCACTCCAATTGAAACCTATAGAAGCTGCTTTTTCCTGAATTCTATTTGCTCTAGATAAAGCTGGCAAAGCCTTAGGCACACCATCTAAAACTCTTTTCCTTTTTTTTTCTTGTTGCTTAGCTAGCTCCCAATTATGTTCATTTTTATTATTAGAGAAAATATGGGGATGTCGTTTAACTAACTTACTTTTTATATCATAAATTACATCATCTAAAGAAAATTTATTATTTTCATATGCTAATTCAGTTTGAAAAATTATATGCAATAATAAATCGCCTAATTCTTCTTTTATATTTTCATACTTATCATCTTCTATAGCTTCTATTAATTCATATGTTTCTTCTAATAAATATGGAATTAATGATTTTGTGGTTTGCTTTCTATCCCAATCGCAACCACCAGGAGACCGCAAAACTTTTAAAGTATTTATTAATTCATCTAATAATAAAAATGTTTTATTCTTCATTTTTAATTATTTTAGAACTTATGTGAACTTTATTTATTCGATTACCTTCAATCGTTTTAACAGTATATACCCTATTTTGATATTTAACTGAATCATTTTTTTGTGGTATATCTCCTAATAAATCTAAAATTAAACCTCCCAATGTATCAAAATCACGTTCTTCTGATTCAGGAAAAACAATATCAGTTTGCTCTTCTAAATCGTAAATAGATATACTTGCATCAACAATTAAGCTACCATCATCAGCTAATAAGATACTTGATTCAGCTTTATCAAATGGATCATGAATTTCACCAATAACTTCTTCAACAACATCTTCAAGTGTTACCAATCCTGATGTTCCTCCCCATTCATCTACAACAATTGCAATATTTGTTCTTTTTTCTTTAAAATCTAATAATAAATCATCTAGTTTTTTTTGTTCTGGTACAAAAAAAGTTTCCCTAGATAATGATAACAAATTAATTTTAGGCCTAGACCCCAGTAAATATGGAATAATATCCTTGGCATATAAAATACCTTTTATGTTATCTACAGAATCTTTGTATATAGGGATTTTAGAAAATTGCTGTTCTTTAATAATATCCATAATAATATCAATAGCTGAATCTTTTGATAAACCTACAATATCTACGCGTGGAACCATTATTTCATGAACTGTTTTATCTTTAAAATCAAAAATAGATTGGATCATTTCTGACTCTTCAGTTTGTAATGTCCCTTGTTCTTGACTTATATCTGTTAAAATTTTAAGCTCTTCCTCTGAATCAAAAATTTTCTCTTTTTTTATATTAAGAATTGATAAAAGAAAATTAGTTATTGAATAAAAAATAATTGATATGGGAGAAAAAATAATACCAATAATTTTAATGATATAGAATGTTTTTTTTACAAATAATTCAGAATTTCGTATCGCAATAATTTTTGGAAAGATCTCACCAAAAATTAAAATTATTAATGTTATAATAAATACTTGAATAATAATTGCAATAGAAAGATCAAAGTTATAATTATTCGCAATCTTTTTAGTAATCAAAGCTGATATAGAACCTAATGCTATGTTTACAATAGTATTTCCTGTTAAAAAAGTAGCTAACAATTTTTGAGGATCTAACAGTAATTTTTTGATATTATTAGAAATATTATTTCGATGAGTTTTAAGATGGAAAAATGCCGTTTCTGAACCAGATAAAATACCAGACATGAAAATTAGTATTATGATTAAAAATATTGTTAAAATCATAATATAGTTTCTAACATTCCTTTAATATATTTATCTTCTAAATTAGTCATATTTTCTTTTTCATCATCAGTTTCATCATTAAATCCAATCAAATGTAATGTTCCATGAATTAATATTCTACTAAATTCAGTAGAGAATTCTTGACCAAAAATTTTTGAATTTTCTTTAACTCTTTCTAAACTTATATAAATTTCGCCTTCAATAGGCTCTCCATCGTCTTCAAGATTGAAAGTAATAACATCTGTAAATACATGTTGATTGAAAAAATTTTGCTTTAAATCTGATAACTTTTGATCATCTGATATTATATATGATATAGTTGAATAATATTTATTATGATCTTTAAATATTTTTTTAACTAATTCCTCTACAATATTATTCTTGATTACAATTGATTCAATATTTTCATCAATTAAAATATTTATCATTATATACTAGATTGTTTTAAAATTTCTCTGGATATGATAATTCTTTGAATTTCACTAGTTCCTTCACCGATTTCTAAAATTTTTGCATCTCTATAAAATCTTTCTACATCATATTCTTTAATATAACCATATCCACCTAAAATTTGAATTGCTTCTGTAGTAACCCACATTGCAGTTTCACTACTAAACAATTTTGCAATAGCAGCTTCTTTAATAAGTGGTAAATTATTATCTTTCCTCCAAGCTGCATGATATACTAGATGTCTAGAAGCTTCAATACGTGTCGCCATATCAGCTAATTTAAAACTAATACTTTGAAATTTATTTATTTGTTTACCAAATGCTTCTCTTTCTTTTGAATAATTTAAAGCTAATTGATATGCACCTTGTGCAGTTCCTAATGCTAAAGCTCCAATTGTAATTCTTCCACCTGTTAATGTCCTTAAAAATTGCTTGAAACCTTTATCAGGTTTACCTAACAAATTCTCTTTAGGAACTTCAATATTATCAAAATAAATCGCTCTTGTATCTGATGCTCTCCAACCCATTTTTTTTTCAGGTGGGCCAATATTTAATCCTTTTGTTTCTGAATCAATAATAAAAGCACTGATACCCTTATTTTCTCCATTTTCTATATGCTGGGCTGTAATTATTATAATTCCAGCATATCCAGCATTAGTACAAAATACCTTTTGACCATTAATTATAAATTTATCATTTTTAAGCTCAGCAACCGTTTGCGTATTTCCTGCATCACTTCCTGCATCAGGTTCTGTTAATCCAAATGCACCAATCATCTCTCCACTAGACAATTTTGGAATATATTTTTTCTTTTGTTCATCCGTACCAAATAAATATATTGGTGCTGTACCCAAGCTTGTATGTGCCATCATTGTCGCTGCTGTAGATGGACAATATTTACCTATTTCCTCTATTGCAATAACTTGAGCTATTGTATCCATACCATATCCACCATATTCTTCATCCCATGGTATACCCATTAAACCAAGTTCACTCATTTTCTGGATTGCTTTTTTGGGGAATTCTCCCTTCTCATCTAATTCCTGAGCTAATGGAGCAATATCATTTTTAGCCAAGTCTTTAACCATATCTCTTAACAAATAATGTTCTTCCGTAAAATATTTTTCTTCCATAATATCCTATTTTTTTACCATTTAATTAATGTTGAACCCCAAGCAAATCCAGATCCAAATGCAGCTAATAATACTATATCATTATCCTTAATTAGTTTTTTTTCATTTGCTTCTGCCAAAGCTATAGGAACTGATGCTGCCGTAGTATTACCAAATTTATGAATGTTTGAAAAAACCTTTGAATCATCTAATTTAAGTTTTTTCTGGATCATCTGAGTAATTCGTAAATTTGCTTGATGTGGGATTAATAAATCTATATCATTTACATCTAAATTATTACTATTCAATGCTTCTAAAATAACTTCAGGGAATCTTCTAACTGCATTTTTAAAAACTTCTCTTCCATTCATTTTTAAAAAATGTGAACCATCCTTAATTAAATCATCAGAAAATCTAGGATTTAATTTACTAGATGGAGTTTCTAACCATAATTCTTTAGCATATTTACCTTCAGAATGCAAATGGCTTGATAATATTCCTTTGTCATCATTAGTTTTGCTAATTATAGCAGCACCAGCACCATCACCAAAAATCACTGCAACATCTCTTCCTCTTGTTGATAGATCCATAGCTGTTGATTGAACCTCTGCACCAACTAATAATATATTATCAAATGTGCCATTTTTTATATATTGTTCTGCTATAGATAAACCATAAATAAAACCAGAACACTGAACTCTAATATCTAAAGCACCAATGTTATTAAAACCCATTTTATCTTGTAAAAGACAACCAGAACCAGGAGCATAATAATCTGGAGTAGATGTGGCAAAAATTATCATATCAATAT
Organism: uncultured bacterium; assembly: GCA_964439775.1. Taxonomy (GTDB): domain Bacteria; phylum Fidelibacterota; class Marinisomatia; order SCGC-AAA003-L08. The sequence goes on from CAYTPF010000048.1 coordinate 5,439, forward strand.
CATAAACTGTTAAACTAGCATTTGATAACGCCTTTTCAACAGCAGGAATTGCTAAATCTGAAGGACCCATTTCTGAATCTATATATCTTCTTTCTTTAATTCCAGTTCTTTCTGAAATCCACTCATCTGAAGTATCCATATAATTTGATAATTCATCATTAGTTACAATTCTATTAGGAACATTGTATCCTGTACCAGATATATATACATTATTTATCATTTTATCCAATTTTATAACCTATTAATTTATTAATAATTAATATATAATTTGATTAAAGTTATTTTTTCCAGGATCAATCTATAAGCCGAATTCTGTATCTAATATAGACGATGGATATTCATCTTGTCTTAATTTCACAATTAAGATCATGCAATCTACCTGCCTAAATTTGCGGATCACAATAGGCTGCTTGATTTTGCTCCGAGTAGGGTTTACCTAGCTTCTATTATCACTAATAGAACTGGTGGTCTCTTACACCACCATTTCACCTTTATCTCATAATGAGATGTATACTTTCTGTTGCACTTGCCATCCTCAAAAAATGAGGTCCTCTTGTTAGGAGGTACTCTATCCTGTGGAGTTCGGACTTTCCTCCTTATAAAATAAGGCATCCATCCAATTGATCCTGGAATTATTCTTCTAAATCATAATATAAAAACACACCACAAGAATCGCAATTTTTTATACTATTATTTTGTTTAACTTCAATTACAAATTGAGGGGGTAGCTGATTAAAGCAATATCCACATGCTCCTCTATTTATAGAAACCATTGCTTTGCCATCCCTTGCATTTCTTAACTGTTCATAAGATGAGATTAAATTATCAGCGATATTTTTGACTAACCCATCTCTTTCATTGTTCAATCCATCCTCTTCAGACTTTGTACTTGTCATTGCATTGCTTAATTCTAAAGTACTTTCATCTAAACGTTTTTGATTAGATTCAATATCTATTTCATTTGATTTATTTTTTTCTTCAAATGAACTCTTTTTTTCTTCTAACTCTAAAATATTTGTTTCTACTCCATCTAAAAATTCTTTAATATGGTCTATCTCTAACATTAAAGCATCATATTCTTTATTTGATTTAACTAAATATAATTGATCTTTATATTTTTTTAATTTTTCATTACTATCTTCTACTTTAAAACCTAATTCTCTTATTGTCTTTTCAATTTCTTTAATAGCATCTAAATTATTAACTACTTCATCTTTAAGATTATTAACCAAGTTCTCTGTTTTTTCTACAATAATTGGCAAATCACCCTTAATTTCTTCAATTTCTAATAATCTAGAATCTATTTTTTGCAATGCTATTAATTTGGTTACTGTTTCTTGCATACACCTCCAATGCTAATAAATAAAAAATGCACCTATAAGGTGCATTTAATTAAAATCAATTTATTATATAAAATTTAATATAATTTTTGCTACTCATCTTTTTATGTTGTTATTTTTCTTAACATGCTAATTATTAAATTTAGTAATAATTTTTAATTCTTTCAAATAGAGCATTATTGTATATATTTTATTTTATAGATAAAATTAATAAAACGAACACTAAATAATGATTAAAAAATTACAAACGAGATTAAAAGAAGAGCTTAAACTAGGCAATAAAACCAAAATTAATGCTTATAGAAATATGATTGGGAAATTAAAAGCACATGAAATCGACTCTAAAAAAACATTAGATGACAAAGAAAGCATTGAAATTTTACATAAAATGTCTAAACAGATTAAAGATTCAATAGAACAATTTAAAGCTGGTGGTCGTCATGATTTAGTTGAATCAGAAAAAAGTGAATTACAAATTATAGAATCCTTCTTGCCAAAGCAACTTACTAAAGAAGAAATAGAAAAAATAGTTTCAAATATAATAACAGAAAATAAAGCTACTAATTTATCTGATTTAGGTAAAATTATGGGCTTAGTTATGAAAGAAATTGCTGGAAAAGGCGATGGAAAACTTGCAAGTAAACTAGTTAAAGATCAACTTTCAAAATGATTTTCACTCCTATAGATATAATTATATCACTTCTATTATTGTATTTCATGGTCAATGGTGCTAGAAAGGGTTTTATAAAAGAAATCAGTAGAATTATAGCTATTCTATCAGGGATATATTTTGCCAATAAAATGGGTGAAATCTGCATCCCATATATTGAACCATATATAAACTATGAACCACTTTTATATACTGTCAGCTACTTTACAGTATTTATTATAATTGTTTTTATTATTGGTATTATCGCAGCTTCAATTCAAAAATTCTTTGAATTTATTTTGTTAGGTTGGTTAAACAGGCTCCTTGGTGTACTTATTGGTTTACTAAAAGGCTTGATAGTAGTTAGTTTAGTTATATTTACCCTAGAAAAATTTCCTCAAACAGAATCAACTTTTAACAAATTAGATAATGAATCTATTTTGTTCCAAATATGTAATGTTTTAAAAAATAATTTTATAACTAATTTTGATATATCAGAAAAAACCAATGCGACAAAAACTAAGTTAGAAAATTATTTAGAAGACAACCCCGTAATTAAAAACCCAATAAATCCTTAAAATCAATGCATTTAAATCAATCTGTTTTAAATGATTTAGGTTATCCTATAATCCAAAATTGGTTAAAAGAAAATTGTCAAAGTGAAGGTGCTAAA
>CAYTPF010000049.1:0-8051 GCA_964439775.1 uncultured bacterium
AGCAATATCAAAAGAAAAAGTTTGGGCTTGCACACATAAAGATGTCAATTGGTTAGATAGAGGTTTTGTGAAAACATCATTAGAGTTATTATCTACTTGGCATGGTTTCTATTATGATAGCCATAGAGCTATGAATGATGTTGATGCATTAATTCATTTGGTTACACATCCATCATATGTTAATGAAAAACCCATTGTTGAAGTAATAAAAAATTCAAATAAACTTCATTACAAAGTTGTCGCTGTAAATAGCCCATTTGAAACAAAGGATATTTTAAGATCAAATTATTATCGGTGGAATCCAAATATTAGAGCTTGGTGGAAAATGATAGATGAAGAAAATGTTGAAAAAGAAAGGGATTGGTTAACAAAAAATGTTTATAATGGATATTGTTTAGCAACAATAGAGCAATTAGCATTAATAGATAAATATAAAGAGTAATGAGATAGGAGACAATTTGAAATTAAAAATTTTAATGATATTAATTTTATTTATTAGTTTAGGTTGTAAATTTCAAACAAGAGCATTGTCAAGGCTGACTGGAAGTGCATTAAAGTTAGAATTACCAAAAGATTTTGATAAACCAATTTCATTTTCGTCTGGTAGAAAAGGAGAAAAAGATTTGTTTTATTATACAGAAAATGGTGATTTGAAGGTTAAGACATATACTGATTATGGAATTTTAGAATCAGAAATTATTTTTGTAAATGAAAAATAAAATTAATGTTAACCATAAAAAATTTTAATGCAACTGATTATGAATTTATTGAAATTGCAAGAATTGATAATTTAGTTAATCATGATTCTATAAGTCATCCAGATAATGATAAAAATGATTGGAGAATAAGAGATAGAAGTCTAGTTAGAGATAGATTACTTCTCTATAAGGATGAAAAATTAATTGGAGTTCTTTTCTATAGTCAAGGAAGAGAACAGAATCATAGGACTACTTTTTTTACTATACATTTAGACCCTAAATATAATTTTAATGGTTACAGAAAATTGCTATATGATAATATGCTACAAAAAATTATTCAGTACAATTCTAATAAGCTATTGACAAATGTTTATGATCATCCAAATTATGTGCAAAATTTGAAGTTATTGAAGTCTGAGAGCTTTCAATTGGTACAAACAAATCGTGAATATGTTTGCAACATACAAAATGTTAATACAAAAAAATATTATCCATTAATTGAAAAATTAAGACAAGATGGTATTAATTTTTATGATTCTAAAGAAGAAATGCTAGATTTTAATAATCACTATGAAAAATTAGAGAAACTTGAATGGGAAATTGATCAAGATGTTCCAATTCCTGATGGAATTAAACATACAAGGATGCCATTTGAACAATGGAAGAAAGTTTGTATTGATTTTTATGAAAATTCATATGGTGTAGATATAGTTGCTGTAAAGAATGGAAAGTATATTGGTTCTACATGTTTATCTATTTATCCAAAATCTGACCCTTATAAAGCATGGACTGAAAGTCTTGGAGTTATTAGGAATTATAGACGAAGAGGACTCGCTACAGCATTGAAAATTTTGGCTATTGAGAAACTTTTAAATAAAGGAGTTAAAGAAATAAGAACAGATAATGAAGAAAACAATCCAATGTATAAAATCAATGAATCATTAGGTTTTAAAGCAGTACCTTTTAGTATGGATTATATGAAAGTTTTAAAAAATGACTAATATTGTTAAATGTGATTCAATCATATCAGATGAATTAGAAAAACAAATTTTAGAATGGTCAAAAGAATCATTTTGTATTGAAAATTTAGCTTATTTTTTAGAAAACACTTTTAATATAAATATAACATCCGATAAAGATATTGTTTCTTCATATGAGCGTGATTATTCAAACATGCCCGGAAAAGCACATTTACTATGTAGACCAAAAACTGATCTTGAATGTGCAATAATTTTGAGGTGCTGTAGATTAAGTAAAATAAATATTACCATATCTGCTGGTAGAACTAATTTGAATGGTAGTGCTACACCAAATGGTGGTTTAATTTTATCAATGGAAAAAATGATTTCACCAAAAGTTAAAGTTGACAATATAAAGAAAGTAGTTGATTCGCCTGTAGGAATATATTTAGAAAGAATGAGGGAAGAGGTTCTTTTACAATCTCAAAATAAATTATTTTATCCAGTTGATCCAACCAGTCGAAATGATGCTATGGTTGGTGGTACATTATCTTGTAATGCATCAGGTTTTGTTCCAGGAGAGCAGGGTGCTACACGATATTGGGTTCAAGAAATTAAATTTATTTTACCAAATGGTTATATTTTAGATTGTAAAAGAGGTCAATATACTTCAGATGATAGATGTTTTATATTTTTATGTGGTAAAAATAAAATTAAAATGAGAGTACCAGATTATGAAAGGCCCAAAATTAAAAATGCTAGTGGACCATATTCAGATGAATTGGGCAAAATGGATTTGGTAGACTTAATTATAGGTTCAGAAGGAATATTTGGATTAATTGTTGCTGTTAAATTTAAATTGAAAGATAGACCTGATGATTTTCTTGATCTTTTTTTTACCTTACCTAAGGAGAGTGATGCTATTAAGTTTCAAAATTATCTTTCTAAATATCTATTGGGTGATTTATCTAAAATTTCAGCTTTAGAATATTTTGGTTATAATTGTCAAAATTATATGGATAATAAAAGTGCGTTATTTGATTGTGATTTAGATGTGGGTATATATTTACAAGTTCCATTATACAATGTTACAATTGAGGGTGTTGTAGACGAGTGGTATGAAATTTTATCTAAATCTAAATGTAATATAAATTTAGATAAAATAATTTTATTAAATAATCCGAAAGCTTGGAAAAAGTTTTTTAAAGCAAGACATTCCATACCTGAAAATGCTTTGAAAAAATCACATATTTACGATACTTTGAGTATTTTGACTGATACAATAGTTCCGTTAAAAAATTTTAAAACTTTTTTAGATTATTCTCATAAAATATTAAAAAAATCAAAAATTGAATACCTTTTATTTGGACATTTAGGTGATTGCCATTTACATTTTCATTTGATTCCTAAAAAAACACAACAAAGTAAAGCAATAGATGTGTATAAAAAAATAGTAACGAAAACTGTCTCATTGGATGGTATTTATTCTGCTGAACATGGTACTGGAAAACGCAAAACAAATGATTTTTATGAATGTTTTGGAGAAAATGGTATAAGAAAAGTTAAATTAGCTAAAAGGGCCTTAGACCCGGATTTTTTATTAAATACAGGAAACATATTTAATTAATTAATATGGACAAGATAGTGTTTTTTGTTTAACTTTGATTGCAAAAATTATTTGTTAAAGTTTTAACTAAGAGGTAAAAGATGAAAAAAATGATTCCAATAATATTAAAAGGTTTTATTGGCTTAGTTATAATTGGAGGGATAGGCTTCTCATTATACACTTATATCAATGCATTGAAGTTAAATAATGAAAATCTAATAATTAAAATTGAAGAAGTTAATCGTGAATTAAATGATATAAGAGAAGCTGAACTTGAAGCACAAAAAGCCAAGCAAGCAAAATATTTATCAGATTTAGAAAAACAAGTAAAAGATTTAACTAAAGAAAATCAAAATTTAAAAGATCAAATAAAAGAGTTATCTGAATAGTTTGATACAAATTGTAAGAATATTTTACAATTAGATACTATAAACACATCTAACCTTATTGTTAAATTTAGTTTGAAAGTAAATAGCCAAATTTTACTTTCTCCTCCAAAGAAAATAATAGGGAGCCATTGGCTCCCTTTTTATTTATATTGTAACTATAGTTATTTTAAAAATAGGTTATATACATGAAATATAAAATAGATACTGAAGTATTAATAAATGATAATACTTGGCGTATTGCAGAATATAGAATGAGATTTGGGATGCAGTGGGTTTATGTATTATCAAAAGAAAATACAGATGGAAGCTTTGAAACATTATATCTCGATGAAAAAAGTTTAAACTTAGTTATACATTCTGAATCGCAAGGATATAATCCAAATACTAAAGATTTACATTTATTGTAGTATCTATGGATTTAAATACTGCTCATAGAATATTAGGTGTTAATTTACATACTTCTAAGGATCGAGTTAAAAATTCATATAAGAAATTAGTTAAGAAATGGCATCCTGATAGACATATTGATGATAAAATTAAATATTCTTATGCAGAAGAAAATATTAAGAAAATAATTGAAGCATATAAATATATTTTAAATCATAATAGTTGGAATTATAGGACTGATCTTAAAGATTTCAAAAAAAAACAAGAAAACTATCAAAAAAGTAAATTTCAATTTAAATTTATTTTTTTAAAAATTATAAATTTTATAAAAATTTGTTTTCAATACTGTTTAATTTTAATCGGTTTGCCTTTTATAATTTTTTGGTATCACCCATTGCATTCTGAAATTTTTCCATATTTACATCATAGTCCAAATAAATATAAATATAAAATTGATAAAGAAAATATTATGTTTGTATTTAATAATACCGATACTATTTCTAAATTTGATTCAATTGAAGCAAGTCAAAAAATTAGTCTAAATTTTTTTTTAGATTCTCTTACAAATAATAATAAAAATGGCAAGATGAATTTTATCGATTTAGATCAAGACGGAATAGATGAAATTGTAATAAGCATAAGTTCCACTATTTCAAATCAGTATCATCATTCGATGATGCTATTTAGCTATAAAAATAAAAATAATTATCAATTTGTTAAAAATTTTAATAATGGCACTATTTTAGATTATAGTAATAGAGTATTTGTGCAGCCACTATTTAATTTTGATTCTTTTTATTTTTGTGATAGTTGTTATTTTTCTTCTGAAATCATAAACAATAAGAGCTTAAAATATATCAGCCCAAAAGTAAAGTATGTTTTTTTTGAAAATAAGCTATATTATCAAAAATCAAATAAGAAACTGAATGAGAAAATAATTTCAAATTTAAGATTGTTAAATGATTATAGTTTAGATATTAAAAAAAACGAATTTGATAATGGCTTGAGAAGATTATATGCTGAAAATATGCTATCTCATTATTACAATAATTTTGATTTGAATCAAGCTAGAGATCTATTTTATAAATTTTATAATTTAAATGATAAGCATATTATATGGAGAGGGATAGTTGTGGAGTTAATTAAAGAATATTCTGTTTTGGATCGAAAAAATGAAAATATCTAAGCTTACAAAGGCAAATTTTTATTTAAAATATTTTGGTTTAACAAAAATTCCTCTTATATGGTTTTGCAAACCTAAGATTATACATATTGATTATAACACTATAGAAATTAAAATCAAATTAAATAGAAATACAAAAAATCATTTAAACACTATGTATTTTGGTTCACTATCTATAGGTGCTGATGTGACTGGTGGGTTTTTAGCTATGCTATGTATTCAAGAATCCAAACAAAAGATATCATTAATTTTCAAAAATTATAAAGCTGATTTTTTAAAAAGAGCTGAGGGGGATGTTCATTTTGTATGCAAGCAGGGAAAGGCAATTTCTAGTTTAGTTAATAAAACAATAAAAACAGGAGAAAGAGAAAATATGTTATTATTGATTGAGGCTTTCGTCCCATCAATTTCAAATGAGATAGTTGCTAAATTTGAGTTGACTCTATCATTAAAAAAAATGGTTAAATTATGAAAATTTTAAAAATTTTGTTTTTTGTATTATTTTTTGTTAATTGTGGTTATGTTGCAACAAAATTTATCCATTTTAATAATATTCCTAAACCTAATGGGGAATATAATGTTGGTAGTAGTAAATTTTTTTGGATAGATGAATCTAGGCAAGAATGGTATTTAGATAATCTTAAAAATAAACGAAAATTAATGGCTCAAATTTGGTATCCAGCTAAAGATATTGGTAATCTAAATGCTTTATACTATATAGAAAGAATAGATGAAAGAGTTAAATACATAGCACATGAACTAGGAGTTCCAGATTATTTATTAAAAAATATTAGTAAAATTAAATCTAACTCTTATTTAGATGCTCCATCAGAAGAGGGACTTTTCCCTGTAATCATTTTTTCTCATGGATTGGGTGGTATGAGAACACAAAATACAATTCAAGCTGAAGCATTAGCTAGTAGAGGTTACATTGTTATTGCTACTGATCATATGTATGATTCAAATATTGTTTTGTATCCTGATGGTATGATTGCTACTAATATTTCTCATACTGATAGCTTAAGTGAGAATCAATGGTATGAAATTAGGGGTAAACAATTAGATTTTCGTACAGGTGATATTTCATTTTTAATTGATAGAGTTGAAGATATTAATGAAGGGGTTATTAATACATCACTTAAAGGAAAAATAAATTTAAATAAAATAGGTATTTTTGGACATTCATATGGTGGCGCAACAAGTATTTTATCATCAATCATAGATAATAGAATTGATGCTTGTTTAACATTAGATGCTTGGTTTGTTCCTCTAAAAGAAAATATTTTAAAACAAAAATATGATAAACCATTTTTACATGTTGGTCAAAAGAAATGGAGTAATGAAATGAATTATCAAAAATTAGATTTATTTTTAGATAATTGTATCAATGATAAATATAAATTAATTGTTAAAGATTCAAAACATTTTGATTTTACAGATATTCCTCATTTTTCCAACTTGACTCAACGATTAGGTATAAGTGGAAAAATTGATAAAAATGATTTGAAAAGTATAATCAATGAGTTGACAATTGGATTTTTTGATTATCATTTGAAAAATATTAATCTTTTTGAACCTGAGAATATTTCTAAACAATATGAAAAATTAATTTTATTTTAATTGTTTTATGTTCTTGTTTTGTAAATATCTATCAAATAGTTAACTTTTGGGGCTGAATAATTTTAAAATTAAGTAAAATTTAATATGGAGATTTTATATGAGTGATAATAAGCGTGTTGGTGGTAAGGCTAATGATGGTAAAAATGGTGCTAGAAGAAGAAATTATCTTAGGAAGAAAAAGAAATTACGTTTAAAGGCTAGAAAAGAAGCTGGTTTGAAATTAAGTAAAAAAACTAAAACTACAGCTAAACCAAAAACTACTACTAAAAAAACAACTGTAAAAAAAGAAACAACTAAAAAGTCTGTAGTAACTAAAAAAACGACTACAGCTAAAAAGTCTACTGCAAAAAAAACAGCAACTAAAAAAACAACTGCTAAGAAAACAACTTCTAAAAAAAAGTAAGTTAGAAACTGTATGGCAAAGTCAAAGTATTTAGGTAAAAATGATTTTGAAAAAGGTACTGTATTTGTAGTTAATAAGAATATTATTACTTCATATGGAGCTTTATCAGAAGGAGAAAAGGTTACTTTATTAGAAGTAACCCATTTCCCAACTAGTTATAAAGTACTGGATAGTAATGATAAAGAATGGTTACTAAGAACATATGATGTCGATGAAGTTAAAGAGGATTCATTACATAGTGATGATTAATAAATAATTATGATGAATTTAACAGAAAAAGAAATAAGTAATTTTAATAAGGCAAGAACTGAAGATGACTTTTATAAGCAATATTCAAAAGTTAAGGAAGCTAGAAATAATATTTTACCCAATTACTTAGTAAGGGAAGTCCTAGAAATTTTTAATAATAAATTTCCAAAAGATCATTCTGAGGATTAAATAAAAAATGACCATCAATAGTAAATTTCTATGCACAATAATGATTCTTTTTTCAGTTTCATTTTCAAGAATTAATCCTGATCAAGGTTCTATAGTTGAGGTAGAATTGCTTGACTCAATGAGTGCTGAAGAAATTTATAATTATTTAAATCCTATTTTAGATATATTTACCCCTCTAAATGGTTATGATGTAGATATTTATAGTATTACATATGAAACTATTGATGCTCAAGGTAATATAACTTTAGCATCGGGCGCATTAGCGGTACCAGATATAGATAACGGTTATTTGCCTTTATTGAGTTATCAACATGGAACTCAATTAGAAAGATTGGGTGTTGCATCAATCAATGGATTTGATATTGTAA
>CAYTPF010000050.1:0-7934 GCA_964439775.1 uncultured bacterium
TAATTCATAAACATTATAATTATGATTATTTTTAATAATTGATTTAATGGCAGATTGATTAGATAAAATTGTTTTAATTTCTAATTTAAATTCTTTTTTATGTACTATTTCATTATTCCAAATATAACCTGAGTGATCTATCTTATATATATGAGTACATGGTGATAATTTTTTATCTAGAATTATAGATGCAATTTTCTTAAGAATTAATTCTGAATCACTAGTTGTTGAAACTATAATCATTTTTTATTATTTATAATTATTATTAACCTTATTAAATGTTTTTTCAAAGATATAATAGTAATCACTAATTTGATATATCATTTCAGTCATTTCTTTATCAAGTAATTGAGGATTATTTTCTAAAATTGACGGGTTAGGAAATCTAATTTCTAGTCCTCTTTTAAATGTGTTAAATGATAGCTCTAAACTTTCATTAATTTCTAATAAATATTTTAAAATTAAAATTTCTATTAATGCTTTTCTATGCTTTGAATTAGTTAAAATAAAGGTTGGTGATGATGTATTTAATAATCTCATATCTTCTTTATATGAATCTTTTATATTATAATTTCTATCAATTCTAAATCTTGGTCTATCAAAAGTTTCATTGCTTGATGTTTCTAAAAATAATGCGATACCTTTATCATCATTTTCATTTAAATATAAATTATCTAAATCACTAAATCTTACTAAACTTCCATCTGATTCAAATAAGACAATGTTTTCTGGATTTACATAAGAAAAATAATTTGTTTTTTCTACAATTTCATAAAGCATCTTATTAATGAACAACTCTTCACCTGGTATAGAATTGCCAATTTGATCTCCTGCTTTGCTCCTCAATTCTTTAACAACATCACTATCTGTAATAAATTTTAAATCCCAAATATCTGATTCTTCGAGTCTATAACTATTAGAAAATAACTTATTACCAGATGAATTAAAAAAATCAGAATCTTGTGGAATTACTTTACTAAATTTTTTATAATCATCCTCAATAATATGTGGTGTAATAACAACAATTACTTCTCTTTTTTCTTTTCTATTTGCAGTAGATTTAAACAAATTTCCGATTACTGGTATCTTATGCAATAAAGGAAATTTCTTTATTCCATCAGATTTTTTATTACTAATTAAACCACCAACAATAAATGGGGTATTATTTGCAATTCTTACAAAAGATTCTACCTTTCTATTACTAATAGTTGGTGCGCTTAATATTGAACTAGTTTCTTCTCCAGCAGTTTCAGTAATAATTGTTTCTACCTGCATTGTAATCTGTCTATTATCATCACTAATTCTTGGTCTTAAATTCAATGTTATTCCTACAGGTAAATATTCTACATCTGGAATCTCAAACTCACTTCCTGTATTTGTAACAGGAAACTTAGAAATAGGAATTTGCTCACCTACTTGGATTCTAGCTTGTCTTCCATCTAAAACTAAAACTGATGGTTTGGATAATATTTCTGCTGAAGTATTTTGAAGAAGTGCATTAATTTCTAAATCAATTAAATCATTAATTTGTTTACCTTCTTTAGTATATAAACCAGAATAACTAGCCCCAATTGATAAATTATTAATCATATCTATAAAACCTCCAGCACTGCTACTATCTGGATACATTGAATTATCTGAATTAATTCGTCCCTGACTATATTCAATTTTATTTAAACCTATTTCCTTAAGATCACTACTGTTAATTTCTATTACTAAAGCATCTACCATAATTTGCTTTGCACCTACATCTAATTTGTTTTTAACATATTCTATTAAATTTATATATGGTTCAACGTTATTATAATCATAACATACTAAAACTCTTTGCAGGGGATCGCCTGATGTTAAATGAGGGAAAGGACTACTTCCTATATAAGAATTAAATGATGACATTTCAACGTCTTCTTCATCAGTATTTATATAACTTTGTAAATAACTAATTTCTGAATTGGGAAATTTTATTATACTAAGTGGCTTGATAATATCTGTATTAGGTTCAAAAGTCATATCTGAAAAATTCTCAGAATTTATTGCTTCAAACTCAATTACATTATATCCCATACTCTTTAAGAGCCCTAGTAATTGATCAGATTTGATATAACTTAATTTCAATACGTCGCAAGTCATGTCATCAGGTAAACTAGAAAATGAGAAACTTATATAAAAAAATAATATTGTGATTTTTTTAAACATACTTTTAATTTTCCTTCACTTAGTTAATATTTAATATTAATGATATCAATCTAATTTATCTTAATAAATAATTCTTTTTAGCAGAAAACTTCTTGTAAACTTCTATACTCTATAGATCCACTTTTAATATTTCTTATACCTCTAACAGCTGCTTGTGCTCCAGAAATTGTAGTTATAACTGTAATTTTATATCTAATTGAGGCCCATCCAATTTTATATTCATCATATCTTGATTGGGCACCTAAAGGTGTATTAATCACTAGTTGAATTTTGCCATTTTTGATACCATCTACCACATTTGGCCTACCTTCACCAACTTTAAAAATACTTTCAGCATTTATACCATTTTTATTTAATAAACTTGCTGTTCCTTTTGTTGCAATAATATTAAAGCCTAACTCAATAAAATCTCTAGCTAAAGTTATTATTTTTATTTTATCTATATCATTTACTGATATAAATACATTCCCTGATATTGGTAATGACTTTCCAGCTCCTGATTCAGATTTTGCATATGCACTACCAAGATGACTATCAAATCCTATGACTTCTCCTGTAGATTTCATTTCAGGTGATAAAAAGACATTTTGTTTAGGAAATTTATCAAATGGAAAAACAGGTTTTTTAACAGCAATTAATCCTTTTTGTTTATTATTAACTAAATTCATATCCCTTATTTTATTTCCAATAGTTATTTTAGCTGCAATTTTAGCTAATGGAATATCAATAACCTTACTAACAAAAGGTACCGTTCGACTTGCTCTAGGATTAACTTCAATTACAAATACAATTTCATTTTTAATTGCAAATTGAATATTAATTAATCCAATAGTATTTAAACTTTTTGCAAGCATTACAGTATAATCTTCAATTTTTTTTCGAGCATTTAATGATAATTCATATGCAGGTAAAACACAAGCTGAGTCTCCTGAATGTATACCAGCTTCTTCAATATGTTGCATTATTCCAGCAATGAAAACATCATTTCCATCACATAAGGCATCAACATCAAATTCATATGCATCTTCTAAAAAAGCATCAATTAAAATTGGATGTTCTCCAGAAACTAGAGCAGCTTTAGCTACATATGTTTTTAAACCTTCATCATCATATACAATTTCCATTCCTCTTCCACCTAAAACATATGAAGGTCTAACTAACACTGGATATCTTATATCTTCAGCAATGTTTAACGCTTCTTTTACAGAAAATGCTGTACCCCATTTAGGAGCTGGTATATTTAGTTGATTTAAAATTTTACCAAATTTTTCTCTATTTTCTGCTAAATCAATTGCATCAGGGTCTGTTCCTATAATATTTACTCCAGACTGTTTTAAAAGCTGTGCAATATTTAGAGGTGTCTGTCCTCCAAATTGTACTAATACTCCATCTGGTTTTTCTAAATCTACTATATTCATTACATCTTCATAAGTTAATGGTTCAAAATATAATCTATCTGCAATATCAAAATCTGTTGATACGGTTTCTGGATTACAATTTACCATTATTGTCTTATATCCAATTTCTTTAAATCCAAAAACTGCTTGTACACAACAATAATCAAATTCAATACCCTGTCCTATTCTATTTGGTCCACCTCCTAATATCATTATTTTCTTACCAGATAATGGTTGAACTTCATTTTCAGTTTCATATGTTGAATAACAATAGGGAGTTTCTGCAATAAATTCTGCAGCACAGGTATCAACAACTTTATATGTTGGAATAATTTTATTTTTTATTCTTTGCTTACGTATTTCAATTTCAGTTTTATTCCAACATTTACCAATTTGTTTATCTGAAAAACCATTCCTTTTTAATTGAATTAAGGATTCTAAATTTTCATTTTCTAATTCTTTTTCTAGTTGAATTATTTTTTGAATTTGATATAAAAACCAAAAATCTATTTTTGTTTGATCATAAATTTCTTCTATAGAATAGCCCTCTTCAAGAGCCTGCTTAACCTTAATTAATCTAAATGAGGTTGCAAAACGTATCTTAGATAAATCTAAACTTCTATATTCAGTTTTTTTTGCTTGAAAACCAATAAGACCAACCTCTAGTGACCTAAATGCTTTTTGTAAACTTTCTCTAAATGTTCTACCAATTGCCATTACTTCACCAACAGATTGCATTTGAACACCTAAAATTCCATTAGATGTGGGAAATTTTTCAAAATCAAATCTTGGAATTTTAGTAACAACATAATCTATACTTGGTTCAAAAGCAGCTAATGTTTTACCCGTTATATCATTTTTTATTTCATCTAATGTATATCCAATGGATAATTTTGCTGCAATTTTTGCTATAGGGAAGCCAGTTGCTTTTGATGCTAATGCAGAAGATCTACTAACCCTAGGATTCATTTCTATAATTATCATTCTTCCATTTTTTGGATTTACTGCAAATTGAACATTAGATCCACCCGTATCAACTCCAATTTGTCTTAAACATTTAATTGACCAATTTCTCATTTTTTGATATTCTTTATCAGTTAATGTTTGTATTGGTGCAACAGTAATAGAATCACCCGTATGAATTCCCATAGGATCAATATTTTCTATTGAACAAATAATAATTGCATTATCAGCAGAGTCTCGAATGACTTCCATTTCATATTCTTTCCAACCTAATAGAGACTCTTCTATTAATACTTCATTTATAGGGCTTGAAGATAGCCCCTTTTCAACTAAATCTTTAAATTCTTCTATATTATATGCTACTGATCCACCTGAACCACCTAATGTAAATGAAGGTCTTATAATAACTGGAAATGGAATATCTTCTATTATAGTCATTGCATTGATAAAAGAATTTGCAAATCCTCCTCTTGCAGTATCTATATTTACTAAATCCATTGAATGCTTAAATTTTTCTCTATCTTCAGCTTTTTGAATTGCTTCAATATTTGCACCAATTAAACTGACATGGAATTTTTTTAATATACCTGTTTTGTATAAACTTATTGCTATATCTAAAGCTGTTTGACCTCCCACTGTTGGTAATAAAGCATCAGGTGATTCTTTTTGAATGATCATGGCTACCGATTCAGGTGTAATAGGCTCGAGATAAGTGGCATCAGCAATATTCTTATCTGTCATAATTGTAGCTGGATTTGAATTAATTAATATAGTTCTATAACCCTCTTCTTTTAATGCTCTACAAGCTTGTGTTCCTGAATAATCAAATTCACAGCCTTGACCTATCATAATAGGTCCTGCCCCAATTATTAAAATAGATTTTATATCTTGTCTTTTAGGCATAAATTTTTTCATCCATCATTTTGATAAATGATTTAAAAAGATATCTACTATCATGTGGTCCCGGACTGGACTCAGGATGATATTGGATTGAAAAAAGATTGAGAGACTTACATCTAATACCTTCAACTGTATTATCGTTTAAACTCTTATGTGTTATTTCAATATTTTTGGGCAATGATTCTGGAATTACTGCAAAGCCGTGATTTTGACTTGTTATTTCAATCGCATTGTTGCTAATATTTTTTACAGGATGATTAGTTCCTCTATGACCAAATTTAAGCTTAAATGTTTTTGCACCTAATGCTAAACTTAAAATTTGATGTCCTAAACAAATACCAAAAATTGGCTTTTTACCTATTAATGATTTTACTGTTTGAATAGCATAATCTACAGCTTGTGGATCTCCAGGACCATTAGATAAAAATATTCCATCTGGATTATATTTTAAAATCTCTGATTGCTTAGTATTTGCAGGAAATATTTCACATTCACAATCTAATGAATCTAATAATCTTAAAATATTATATTTAATTCCAAAATCTAATACAGCAATTTTGTATTTTTTTATTATATTTTTATTCCAAGTATATCTTGATTTTGTAGAAACTTTTTTTGCTAAATCCAATCCTTCCATAGAAGGAAATAATTTTAATTTTTTAATTAATTCTTTTTCATCTAAATTATCGGAACTGATAATAGCATTCATTGCACCCTGATCTCTTATTATACGAGTAATCATTCTAGTATCAATTTCTTGAATACCAGTGATCAAGTTCTCTTCAAGATATTGATTTAAAGGTTGAGTTGATCTATAATTTGATGGAATATCTGTACATTCCTTTACAATAAAACCGGATGCATGTATTTTTTCTGATTCAACATCCTCTAAGTTTATACCATAATTACCAATATGCGGATAAGTCATATTAATTATTTGTCCACAATATGAAGGGTCAGTCAAAATTTCTTGATATCCTGTCATACCAGTATTAAAACAAATTTCTCCAATAGTTTCACCAATATGACCCATTGCAATACCATTAAAAACTGTTCCATTTTCTAAAATTAATTTTGCTTTTTTATTTTTCATTTTTTTAAAAAAAAACTCCAAAATTGGAGTTTTCATTTTTTTTATATCAAAAAATTTAAATTATATATATTTTTATATTTATTCATCTTATTTTTCCTGAAACTTCAGTGAGGCAGAATTTATTCAATATCTTTTAAAATCTGGGGGTGGACCATCATCAAATAAATGTCCTAAATGCGAATCACATTTAAAACATTTAACTTCCGTCCTCTTATAACCTAATGAAAAATCTTCTTCAAATTTTATCAAATCTTCATCAATTGCACTTTTAAAATCAGGCCAACCTCCACCTGAATCATACTTGCTTTTTGAACTGAATAATGGGGTTTCGCAACAGATACATAAATATATTCCAGGTTGAAAAAAATTACAGTATTCACCAGAAAAAGGCTGCTCTGTTCCTCCTTCTTGTGTTATATGATATTGTTCTTTAGTTAATTTATTTTTTAATTTATTCAAATTTAATTTAAAAAATCAAATTATTCTTCTTTGACAAAAGCCTTCCCATCCCAATTAAATCCATCATATGAAAAACCAGAAAATTCATCAACAGATTTCACCTGATTTAATGCTAGAAATCTAATAAAATTACCTTTAACTGCCTTTCCATAATGACCAGCTGTTGATGTTTTATCTTTAGTTTTTACCAAAAATTCTACTTCAACCACATTATCTAATTTTGTATAAGCCTTCCTATGAACTTGAGGCAATAAATCTATCACCAAATCTTCATTTTCTATTTCTTCAGTTATAATTGGACTCCAATGATATTGTAATGATAGCACATTCATTTTCAACTTATAATCTGGAATTAGCGTCATTGGTGTTAAAATTCCAAACAAACCACTTAAAATTCTAACATGTTTTTCCATATAATTTCTAGCTCTTTTGGGTATTGTTGGCCAATCTAAATTTTCATATACAACTCCTGTATATCTCTCTATAGCATACCAACATCTACTATTCATTGCATCTTGGTTTTGTCTATGAAATGCAATTGCTTTTTCCTCTGAAGTTCCATAAATTGATCTCAAATCTTCTCCAGAAATTAAATCTAATAACCTAATAACCTGCTCAACATCCTCCATTAATTTAAAATCAGTATTTTTAAATTTAATTTCTAAAGGTCTTTTAATTTTATTTTTACCTTCACTAGGAGGTATTAAAATTATCATTTATTTTCCTTTATATTATTTTCAGGTAATATTTGCAATGAGTCAGATTCAATTAGTTTAGGTTTTTCACCCCAAAAAGTTGCTCTAGGATTCAAATTATTTACAATATTTTGATCAGTCAAATATACATTGGATTTATTGCCAATTCTTACATAATTATGCTTCCAATCTTTACTAGATCTACCAAAAACATAGTATCCTACTTTTTTA
>CAYTPF010000051.1:0-7933 GCA_964439775.1 uncultured bacterium
TAGAAAATAATGTAAAGTTCTCAATATCAAATATCAATAATATAAAAGTACAGGACTCTTCAGGTACTGTAATTATTAATCCTCCTTATGGAAATAGAATAGGTGATAATAGTAAAATACATTCTTTATATAGAAATTTAGGTGATATCTTTAAGAAAAAGTTTAGTGGTTATGATGCCTATATATTTTCAGGAAATCTTGATGCAATCAAATCTGTTGGTCTACGATCTAAAAAACGAATAATATTAAAAAATGGTACCATTGATTGTAGACTTGTTTATTATCCTATGACCACTGGAAATTTTAGTTAATCTATAGATCTATATATTTATCTGTATATTCTATCAATTTAGATGCAATTCCCTCTTCAGTCATTGAATGTCCTGCATCTTGAATAATGTGAAAATCAGCCTCTGGCCATTTATTATGTAAATCCCAGGCTGTATACATTGGACATACAACATCATATCTACCTTGGATAATAACAGCAGGTATATTTCTAATAATATCAATATTATCTAAAATCCAACCATCAGATTCAAAAAAACCTTTATTAATAAAATAATGGCACTCTATTCTTGCAAAAGCTTCTGCAACCGATGAATCTTGAAAATGATGAAGAGATTTTCCACTTTGAAATAATTTACTAGTACTTGCTTCCCATATTGACCATGCTTTTGCTGCCTCAATTCTTATAGAATCATCACTACTAGTTAATCTATTATAATATGATTTAACCAAATTTGATCTCTCTTCTTTTGGTATGGGCTCTAAATATTTTTCCCATGCATCTGGATAAATGTATGATGCACCTTCTTGATAAAACCAATCAATCTCTTTTTGTCGAAGCAAAAATATGCCTCTTAAAATAAGACCTCTACATTTATTTGGATGAGTAATTGCATAAGATAATGATAGTGTAGAACCCCAACTACCTCCAAATACAACCCAATTTTTAATTTTAAGATGTTTTCGTATTTTTTCTATATCAGCTACAAGATCCCAAGTTGTATTATTTTTTAGTTCAGCATGAGGTGTACTTTGCCCACATCCTCTTTGATCAAAGATAATAATTCTCCATTTCTTAGGATTAAAATATCTTCTATATATTGATTCAATTCCTCCTCCTGGTCCTCCATGAAGAAAAATAATTGGCTTACCATTTGGATTGCCTGATTCCTCTACATTTAAGGTATGAATATCTGAAACAGATAATTTAAATTGATTAAAAGGCTCTAATTCTGGATATAATGTTTTCATATTTTGTTTTTCCTAATATAGTCTTTTTTTACAAACCCTGTTCTTTAAAGCTTTTCCCAATATAAATCTATCAAAATTATTATTAAAAAGGTTTATTACCATTTCATTATAATTAGGGAAATTGCCTGATATATGTGGTGATAATAATACATTATCTAATTCAAAAAATTGACTTTGATTAGATAATGGCTCTTTATCAAATACATCTAAAGCTGCTCCTGAAATTTTTTTATTTTTAAGTATTTCAATTAAATCATTTTCATTTATAATTGGACCTCTTGCAATATTTATTAAATATGATGTTTTTTTCATTTTACTTAATTCTTTTTTACCAATCATTCCTTTCGTTAAAGGAGTAAGTGGACAGGATACTACTATAAAGTCACTTTCCTTTAATAAAAATTCAAGTTCAGATAATGGAATTAAATGGTCTACTGTTTTTTTATTTTCTATTTTTTTTTGAAGTCTGCGAGTTGCAATAATTTTCATACCAAATGCTTTAGCTCTGATTCCTATTGCTTTACCTATTGATCCATATCCTATAATGCCAACTGTTTTATCTTTTAAATTTTGCATTTTTCTTGCAATATCCCACTGTAACCACTCTCTATTAATATAAAACTTATTGCATTCTTGAAACTGTTTAGTAAAATAAAGCATAGTACCAACCACAAATTCAGAAACTGAATCTGAATGAATACCACTTGAGTTCGTAATTATGGTTTTACTCTTGATGAGTGCAGGAAACAATGATGATTCTATACCAGCTGAACCAAAATGAATCCATTTTAATTTATCAGATGCATATGAAAATAAATCATCGTTCATTTTATGTGTTACAAGAATATCTAATGATGAAAAATTTTCTTTTAAAATTTCATCATTTGAAATATGTATACAATTCACATTTTTTTTTGTTTTTAGATCAGAAATTAATCTTAAATATTTTTCTGAATTCTTTGTAAGTTGAATACCAATATTATAATTTATCATCATTATAATTTATCATTTTATAAACAAAAACTTTTGAAAAAAAACCAAATAATTCAACCAACAATGATAATTCTTGGAACCATTCAGGATGCTGGTTCTCCACATATTGGATGTAAAAAAAAATGTTGTATTAATCTATTTAACAATTTAGATAAAAATAGAAAAGTTGTATCATTGGGTATTATAGATCCAGACAACAACAAAAGTTTTATGATTGAGGCAAGTCCTGATATTACTTTACAAATGAATGAACTTAATAATTTATCAAATCAAAATCATCCTAATGGTATATTTATAACTCATGCTCATATAGGTCACTATACTGGACTTATGTATCTTGGGAAAGAAGCAATGAATTTAAAAAATTTTCCTATATATGTTATGCCAAAACTAAAAAATTATCTTGAAAAAAATGGGCCATGGAGCCAGCTTGTATCTCTAAAAAATATTAAGTTAATTTCAATGGAACCAAATTTTAAAATCAATATTACCTCAAATATTTCAATTAAACCATTTTTAATTCCTCATAGAAATGAATACTCTGAAACATGTGGATTTAAAATTTATGGTCCAAATAAGAAGATTTTATTTATTCCTGATATTGATAAATGGTCACTATGGGATAAAAATTTAATTAATGAAATTAAAAAAGTTGATATTGCTTTAATTGATGGTACTTTTTATAATAGTAATGAATTAAAAAATAGAGATATAAATAAAATTCCTCACCCATTTATTATTGATACTATGCAATTGTTTAAAGATGAACCCATTTCTGAAAAGAGTAAAATTTATTTCATACATTTAAATCATACCAATCCATTATTAAATAAAAATAGTTTTGAATATCAAAATCTTATAAAAAATAAATTTAAAATAGCTTACAAAAATGATAAAATTTCATTATAGCTAATAATATTAAAAGGAACATATATGAAAAAAGTTTTAGTAACTGGAGGATCTGGATTTATAGCTCTTCATTGTATAGCAGAACTATTAAAACAAAATTATAGTGTGAGAACATCACTCAGATCCATGAATCGTAAAGAAGAAGTTATTAAAAGCTTAGAAAAAGTTGTTGATATAAATGATAATCTAGAATTTTGTAAATTAAATCTCTTAAATGATGCTGGATGGGATCAAGCCACTAAAGATTGTACATATGTTCTGCATGTAGCTTCACCCATATTAACAAAAGATACTGATCCAGATGCATTAATCAAACCTGCAGTTGAAGGTTTGATGAGAGCACTAAAATCTTCTATAAAAAATAATGTTAAACGTTTTGTTATGACATCTTCAATTGCTGCAATTGCAAGAGGCACTATTAAAGAATGGTATGATGAAAATGATTGGTCAGATATTAATTCTAAAATAATTAATACCTATTCTATCAGCAAAACAATGGCAGAGCAATCTCTTTGGAATCATGTTAATAAATTAGAAGAAAAAAATAAAATTGAGGTGTGTACTATAAATCCAACATTTGTTATAGGAAAATCATTAAGCAATGATATAGGTGCATCTAATCTATTAATAAAAAAAATGATCGATGGTTCACTACCATTTGTTCCTCAGTTAAATTTAGGTATAGTTGATGTTGTTGATGTAGCAAAATTGCATCTTAAAGCAATGATTACTAAAGAAGCAAATAACAAAAGATTTTTATTATGTACAAAAAATATGTGGTATAAAGATGTTGCTGATTTACTAAATAAAAATGGATTCAAAGCACCAAAATTTGTAGCACCCAACTTTTTTATAAAAATATTATCATTGTTTAATGCTACAGTTCGACCTTTTGTTACTTCACTTGGAATTAAGCAAAAATATAGAAATGATCAAGCTATAAAAATTTTAAATTGGAAACCTAGAAATATTGAAAAATCAATTTTAGAAATTGCTCATCAAATTAAAAATAAATGATAAAAAAAAAGCCATCTAAAAAGATGGCTTTTTTAAAACTAATTAGAAAAAATTAATTAGATTGATTTTGACCTCTTCTTGCATTTTCTCTGTATTTATTATTACTAGCGTTAGTATTTTTACCAGAAGTATCTTTTTTTCTAGATTTAGATTCTTTACATACTAAATCAAACCATTTAACAGAATCTTTAGTAGAAGGCCACTTAGAAAATTTATTTTTACTTTCTTTTTTGCTTTTACCTACATAACACTTATGTTTTTTCATTGCTTTTGTTAAGTGAGACTTAAAAGTACCACCTTTTCTTTTTCCAGCAATAAATGCAGAAACAGCTTCTTGCTCTTTCTTAGATAAAGGCGCTGTTAAATTCTTACCATCAGTAAGTTCTAACGCTACTTCTTTATATGTTAAGCCTTTTTGATTCATTGGCTTTTCTTGTTTTCCTTTTCCTGGCAAAGTGTTATATCCAGTTTTTTTCTTTGCTCCCATTGGGCCAGCTACAAGAAAAGATAAGGCTAAAACTATAATTGAAAATCTTTTCAACATTTTTTACTCCTCTATTATTTATAAATAATTTAATTTATCGATGAACGAATCTATATATATATATATATTACATCAAAATTAGAAATCAATTAACGTTAAAAATGTGATCCAAGTCACAAAAATTTATGAAAAATTTCATACTATATTCTTTTAGAAGATGACCATATGCTATTCGTGCAAGGCTTGCACTTTCATATTTAGATATTAGATTTGAGCATCGAGAAGTAAATTTAAAAAATAGACCGAAAGAACTATATAATATATCTAGTAAAGGAACAGTTCCTGTATTGCAAATAGATGATGATAATATTATAGATGAAAGTCTAGATATTATGATCTGGGCTAATAAAAATTTAAAAGAAAACAAATTGCTCACTATTAATCCAAATAAACAATTAACAATTATTAAAGAAAATGATACAGAATTCAAATTTTGGCTTGATAGATACAAATATTTTGATAGATTCCCAGAAAATTCTAAAAGATACTATTTTAATAAGTCTTCATTTTTTTTAAAAAAAATTGAAGATAACCTTAATAACACAACAAATATTATAGATGATAAAATGCAATTAGTAGATTATGCAGTTTTTCCCTTTATTAGACAATTTGCTAATGTAGACTTTGATTTTTTTAAAACAAAATTTAAAAATATTTCAGATTGGTATCTTAAAATAAGTGAATCTAAACGTTTTAAAAAGATTATGAATAAATATGAATTTTGGTCAAGTTCTGATAAACCTATTTATATCGATTTTTATATATAATTTTATGAAAATAAAAATATTCAAGATTTTATAAATTGGTCTATATGGGAATGTCCAACTAGTAAATTTAATTGGGAATATGATAAAGAAGAACATTGCTTTATTATTAAAGGTGACATTATTGTATCAACAAAAAATCAAACAGTAAATATTTCCAAAGGTGATTATGTTATTTTCCCGAAAAATTTAAAATGTTATTGGGAAGTTATAAAACCTGTTAAAAAATATTATATTTTTAAATAGCTATTACTAATTAACTTAAAATCTATGGCATATTTTTATCTTTTAATTGCAATCATTTGTGAGGTATCTGGTACAATGTTATTATCTATTTCTAATAATTTTACAAAACCTTTACCTACAATATTTTTATCTGTTTCATATATTTTAGCATTTTATTTTTTAACTTTTGCTATGAATAGTATACCTATTGCTATTGTTTATGCAACTTGGTCTGGGCTTGGTATATTCTGCATATCAATATTAAGTTATTTTATTTTTGATCAATCATTGCAGTGGCAATCTATATTAGGTTTATTTTTTATAGTATTAGGTGTTGTTATTGTTAATACTTACACCTCACATTAATAATTATTTATAAAATAAATGCTTCGAAAAAATCTTAAATTTTCAATCATCGAAGGATCATTTTTTGCCCTTATGTTTGGAATGGGAGAAAACTATCTTTCTGCTCTAGGAGTTTTTTTAGGTTATTCAGCCCTTCAGATTAGTATTTTAAGTTCATTCCCTCAATTACTAGGTGCATTTATCCAATTAATTACATCAAAACTTACATATTTTATTGGTTCTATTAAAAAATTGGCAGTTTTACTATCATTTCTGCAAGCTTGTATGTGGATAGTACTTGTTGTTATAATAAATGAAACTAATAATTATATTATAATACTTTTTTGGTCAATAGTATATTTTATGATTGCCTCTCTTATAGGTCCCGCTTGGATATCTTGGATTGGATATATTGTCCCTTTTAAGCTACGTTCAAATTAT
The DNA here is from genome assembly GCA_964439775.1 of uncultured bacterium. Taxonomy (GTDB): domain Bacteria; phylum Fidelibacterota; class Marinisomatia; order SCGC-AAA003-L08. The sequence continues at coordinate 6,499 of CAYTPF010000051.1, forward strand.
CACGCAAATAGAAATAAAATAATACATTCATTTGTGTTTATATCAATAATGCTTGGAGGAATAATTTTAAAATTATTTGATGCAAATTTATTATATGCATTTACTATAATGTTTTCTTTAGCTTCTATTGGACGCTTCTTATCAACATATTATCTTAATAAAAAAGATGATCACTTTGATTCTGAAAATAAAGCTACATATTCATATAGCGATATATGGCAAAGTAAATTAAAACTATGGTTTATTATATATAGTACCTCAATTCATTTTTCTATAATGTTCTTAGGCCCTCTTTTTACAATTTATATATTAAGAACTATGGGTCTAAGCTATTGGATTTTAACAATATGCATGGTTTCATGGTGGATTGGAAATGTATCTAGTTCAACATATTGGGGGAAAATAACGCAAAAATATGGGAATTTATATCTTTTAAAATACAGTACTATTTTAATGTGTATCCTGCCAATTTTCTGGATATCAATATATTATTTAAATTATGAATTTAAGATAATAATGGCTGTAATTATAAATTTTATGGCAGGCATAACTTTTTCTGGATTTGGTTTATCATCTTTTAATTTTATTTACGATATTTCAAAAAATGATGAAGTAATCAAATTTTCATCTATAGTAAACTGTTTTAAAGGAATAGGAATATTTTTAGGGTCTGTAATTGCAGGATATATTGTAGACTCTTTATATATAATTAATATTTTATCAGAATACAATTTCACATCAATTCAATTTTCAATGCTAATATCAACATTTCTTAGAATCGCATCTCTTTTAACAATTTATAAATTGATGTATTACAAAAATATATTAATAAAGAATTAGGTTAAAATTCATAATCTATAATTATTTAATTTATATAATCTCCATATATGTTGAATTGATGTTATAGAACCACCAATAACTAATATCAATGAAAAATAAGATAAATATAATGGATGAACAATTGATGGATCTAAATAAAATTTTGCCAACAAAATTGTTGTAATAGCGCAATAATGAAGAGTATTTGAAAGTAAATGAGCTGCATATTCACCATGAGATAAACCTCCCCATTTTTTTCGACTATTTTTTTCAGCTATGATATCTAAGATGAAAAAAACTGTATCTATAATAATTGCTAAACACCCTATCCAAAAAATAACTCCAATAAAATTTTCATAAAATAGTGAAAATATAATGACAGTAAAACAAATTGCTCTAATAGTATGACAAAAATGTTCTTTTTTGCAATCAGGATATAAATGTAATGAAAACTTTTTATCATGGAAATATGCTGAATCAAAAGATCCAACAGCAGACCACAATACTAAAAATATAAATGCTAATAAATACATTTAATTAAAAGTTAAGCTATTTGATTTTTAAACCAATTATCATAATCTGAATTTAAACTTTTAATTTCTAATAAAGTTAATTC
>CAYTPF010000052.1:0-7930 GCA_964439775.1 uncultured bacterium
ATTGTCGTCAAATCTTTCAAATGGAATTTCAAAATTGTAAGCATCCTGAATAATATCTTTAAGGTCTTTATCATTAATTTCATTTTTTAAAAATTTATTCAATACTGCAAATGCAATATCTGAATAACTAACATCCTTCAAAGCCTTAATCTCATCAAAGGAAAACTTTGGGATATTATTAGGTACAAACAATCCATTATCTGGAGCAATACCGCTAAACAATGCAGTCTCAAATGAGACGTTATCACTATAAGAACTTATAAATTTATTTGTGCTATGATATAAAGTCATTTCTAGTCTTTATTCCACTCAGAGCAGATTAAATCTTTATAATCACAATACCTGCAATGATAGCCTTTTACTGGATTAAAATCTTTTGATAGTATTCTAGAAGCAATTGATTCAATTTCTTCTCTAAACTCCTCAAGTTGATCGTTAGAATATTGGATAGAAACCTCTGGTTCATCAAATCTTAAAAAAAGATAAATCAACTTTTCAGGCAAACTCCCAAGCTGCCTTCCATCATTGTTTTTAAGATCTGAAAGTTTCACATACATTGCATATATAGCAAGCTGAACTGATTTCAAGGCCTCTTTTTCTGTCATCTTCTTCTTACTAGTTTTATAGTCTACAACCCTTACTCCATTATCTTTTGTAACATCTATGCGATCACATCGACCTTTTATAGTGCAGTTTGATAATTCAAATGAGAAATCATCCTCAGTTGAAAATACATTATCATCTTTATCTTTTATATAATTATAATATTTTGTAATCATATCCTTCGCATCTTCTAGATATTGTTTTTCTTCCACTTCAAATTCATATCCATAGCTATCCCAATTTTTATCTAATAGTTCCATAAGATCATCAAGGGTGCTTTTCTTTTCTGAATGGAACAACTCAAGAACATTATGAATAGTATTCCCAAGACTAAAGAATGGTTTTCTACTTTTCCCCTCAATTCTATCAATACTCTGATACTTAAATTTTAAGGGACATTCCTTATAGGTCTCAATACTAGATGATGACAATACAGGCTTCGATAGAACGCTTGGCGCATCTAGTTCAATCCGAGAAAACTCATCAGACTCAATTAAGCCCTTTTCAAGCTTTGACAATACCTCAATATCATCAATGGATTTACGAGCGTCTGCAAAGTTTTCATTAATTAAATTCTTATATAATCTTTTAAAGATAATATCTTTCTTATTTTTATCTGAGTTTTCTTTGGCTTCGATTAGAATATCCTCCTTATGATATAATTTAACATCAATTTCTGATAAAAATTTTGATCTTCTTTTATCTGTTGTAAATAGATATAGATTATTTTTTGCTCTTGTTATGGCCACATAAAACAAGCGTCTCTCTTCTTCAATATGCAACAATTTATCATCTTGAGAAAATGAACCCCATTTTTTCCAATTATTAGGTAATGAATCAACAGTTTTTGCTTTTTTATAATTCATTGGAAATGATCCAGATGATAAAAAAGGTAAAAAGACTGTATCAAATTCCTTCCCCTTTGCATTATGAGCTGTCATCAATTGTACAGATGCAATGGATAAATCATCTCCCGATTCAAGATAAAGTGCATTTACATCATAATTAATATTTATATATGAACACAAATCATTCAAGCTCCCAGTATTGTAGATATTTATATATGATTTTACAAATGATCTGAATTGATTAATAGACTTTACGACCAAATCATCACTTGTTCTATACAGATTGGAAAAACAAAGAACTTCCCATATAAATTCCTGTGCAGATTTATATCTAACCTTCTTTTTAAAATCATTTATTTTTAAACAAAATTCTTTTATATCTTCCTGATCAATTTGATCATTCACAGCATCCAAAAGTGAACCTTGGCGATTGTATACTAAATCAGATGATAACAAACTAGCTCTCTTATTACCAAATCTATTGCCAATAATCCTGATCAAGCTTTGATACTCAATGTCAGATTCAAGAATTAAATTAATCCAACTCACTATATTCTTAATAACAGGTTTTTCAAAGAGCTTATCATTACTATAATTTACCGGAATTCCCCTCGTAGTTAGATATGAGCTCAGTCTTTCACATTGAGAATGCGACCTGCATAATATAGCGATACTACCTAAACCTCTTTGATTATTGATATACCAATAGATTTTATCAGATATAAAACCCATCTGAGACTCTTTATCTCCTATATACAAAGTTGGCATTTCATCGCCTTCTATATTGGAAAATAATTTCCCCTTATCAATACGATTAGAATTTTTTGATATCAAACTATTTCCAATATCTAAAATAGGCTGCCTAGATCTATAATTCTCCATTAAGGCGATCTCTTTATAGTTATTTACATTTTGATATTTATTTTTAAAATCATAAATATTATAAATATTTGCACCTCTGAATGAATAGATTGACTGATCATCATCTCCTACAACAGTAATGCTATTGTATGGACTAGCAATCTTAGCTATGATTTTCGACAAAGCATAGTTATTATCTTGAAACTCATCTATAACTATATGCCTATATCTTTTTCTAAGCTTTTGAAGTACCTGCTTATTATCATTAACTAAATTCCAAAGATTTAAAATCATATCTCCAAAATCCAATTGATTAATATTTCGCTTCCAATCCTGAAACAATGGATATATGTTAATAATATCTTTTAATTGATTATAATATTCTACTGCGTCTTCATTTTCTAAATCTAATGTTTTTTCTAAATTAGATAACTGCCGAACCAGCTCATCATATGACACCAAATCATCTCTAACTCTATCAAAAAAACTCTTCATAGATTTTATAGCTTCAATAGGATCTCTTTTAAATATAACTGACAAAAGGTTGACTGTATCAATATGCTTACGAATAAGAAAATAAATATCAGAATCTGTAATTAGCTCAGGCTCATTTGAATAACCAAGTTCTCTGTAAAATTCCATTGAAACAAGCTTGGCAAAGGCGTGATAATTATATGATTGAAGGCTATCTATTTCACTACCAACGATATTAGATAAGCGTTCCTTGAAATTCTCAGCAGCCTTAACAGTATATGTTAAAACAAGTATCTCCTGAGGTTTAATATTCTTCTTTGAAATTAACTCAGCAATGCGTGCAACTATTGTTGTCGTCTTTCCAGTACCTGCACCTGCCAAAATAAGCAATGGAGAAGGATCATGCTTTATGGCTGATAGTTGTTCAGAATTATAATTAATCATTTTCGTTTAATGTCTTGATAATTTTCAATACAACCTGCTTTGAAAAGCTTGTTCTTTCTTGAATTGTTTGCAAAGAAGACTTTTTTAGCTCATCTAGAGATGAGAAATGTTTCCACAATAAATCTCGTCTTTTAGGACCAATCCCTGGGATATCATCTAATAAAGATTTGGTCATTGCCTTTGATCTCAATGCTTTATGAAATGTAAGTGCAAAACGGTGCGCTTCATCTCTGATTGTTCTAAGCAAAAATAATCCTGGAGATTTTTTAGATATATTCTGAGGCTCACTAAAACCAGGAATAAATACGTCTTCAAGTCTTTTAGCTAAACCTATAACAGTAATATAATTAAGTCCTAATTTATTCAATGAACGAGTAGCAGCATTCAATTGGCCCTTACCACCATCTATTAAAATAAGATCCGGCAATTGACCTTTTTCATTAATCATACGATTATACCTTCTATAGACGACCTCAGAGATTGATTTGAAGTCATCCACCCCCTTAACAGTTTTAATTTTATATTTTCTATATTCTTTCTTTCGTGGCTTGCCATCTATAAAGCATACCATAGAAGCAACAGAGTTAGAGCCCTGAATATTAGAAATATCAAATGCCTCTATCCTTATAGGAGGAATAGCCATATTTAAATCATTTTTTAATATTTCAATATTTTTTGAAACCCTTTCTCTTATTTTGATTTTCTTTAAATTTTCTTTACCTAAAATTAATTTTGCATTCTTAACTGCAATATCAATTAGTGATTTTTTTTCACCAATTTTAGGTACAATGATCTTAGTTTTTTTAGCAGAAAAATCATATAACCATTCTTCATATTCTTTAACATTTTTAAGGGGTAACATTATTAAAATCTCATTTGGAATATCCTTAGTTGAATTATAATATTGAATAAAATACTCTGAAAAAATTGTATCTATTCTCTCACCCTGCACAATAGATAATTTAAAATGCTCTTTGCCCACTAAAAGACCATTTCTAATCCTAAGAACTATACCAATACCTATTGTATTTCCAATTGCAACAGCCAGAACATCACGATCCTTAAAATCATTGATGATTTTTTTCTGTTTTTTTGTAAAGGCATCAATTGCCCTTAATTGATCTCTGTATTTAGCAGCCAGCTCAAATTTCAGATCATTACTAGACTCAATCATCATATTATTAATATAGTCTTTAACATCTCTATTTTTACCCTTTAAGAACTTTCTAATTTGAGATATCATATGATTATAACTTTGTTCTGATTCTAAGCCCTCACATGGCCCATTACATTTATTAATATGATAGTCTAAGCATATACTTATTTTTTTATGTTTTATACTATCATCATCAATATAATAAGAACAGGTTCTAAGTTGAAAAATTTTATGAATTACCTTCATAGTTTTCCTGAGATAATTCACATCAGAAAATGGACCAAAATAGATATGCTTATCTTTAACTAATTTATTTTTTCTAATAATAATTACTCTTGGATATGGCTCATTTGTAATTTGTATATATGGAAATGTTTTATCATCTTTAAGTAAAACATTATATCTAGGTCTATTTTCTTTTATTAAATTCGCTTCCGTTAGAATAGCTTCAACCTCACTTCTAACGACAAGCCAATCAATCTTATCTATCTTTGGAACCATCAACCTATTCTTACCGATGGATTTTGAGCTTTTATTAAAATATGATCGTACTCTATTTCGTAGTATTTTAGCTTTGCCAATATATAAAATGGAATTATCAATATCTTTAAAGATATAAACTCCAGGTTCTTTTGGAATTTTAGATAATTGATTTTTTGTTATGGGCATTTAATTTGCCTAGATCACATTGAGGACGCTGACACAATTCAAATAGTATTCCACCTGTAGATCTTGGATGAATAAATGCAATCATACATCCTTCAGCACCTAAACGTGGGTTCTGATTAATAAATTCAATTCCATTATCACTCAATTCTTTAATTGCATTTTTAAGATTATCAACACAAAGTGCTATATGGTGAACTCCATTGCCTTTTCTTTCTATATATCTTTTGATTGTAGATTCTTTTGAAGTTGAATTTAGCAACTCAATTTTTGCATCATTTGTTTTATAAATGTTTGTCATCACCATTTGATCTTTTACATTTTCTCTAGTAGAAAAATCAATCCCAGGCAATAATTCTAAGAATGATTTAATTTTTTTATTTTCGTCAAGAGCTATGCCTATATGTTCAACACCTAATACTTTAAATGTTTTAGATACTATCATTTTAATGGGCTCGCTTCCAATTCATACTCTGAAGCATCCGTAATCTTAACATCTAAAAACTCTCCAACAGGATGATGTCCATCAATAATAACAGTATTATCAACCTCTGGAGAATCTCTATATGTTCTTCCAACTGATGAATATTCATCTAAGTGCTTATCAATAATAACTCTTTCATTATTACCAATTAATTTTTTATTCTTGTCTAAGTTTATATCTTGTTGAAGCAACATTATAGCATCCATTCTATCATATTTTACCTGCTGTGGAATATCATCTTTAAAAGCATCAAAACCATATGTTCCTTCTTCATTTGAATATGTAAAAACTCCCAATCTATCAAATTGCATTTCTTCAACAAAATCATACAACTTTTGAAACTCTTTATCTGTTTCACCTGGATGACCTACAATTATAGAAGTTCTAATAGCAATTTCTGGGTTTATATTTCTAAGTTTATCAATTTTATTTCTAATACCATCAGTCTTAAGACCTCGCCTCATTATTTTTAACATATTATCTGATCCATGCTGAACCGGCATATCAATATAAGGCAACAACTTTACTAAATCTCTAAATCTTTCAATCATATGTCTATGCAAATGAGCTGGATGGGCATAATGCAACCTTGCCCAAGCTAAATTTTTTATAGTATCTAACTGATCAAATAAATTATGTAAATTTGTTTGCCTATCTAAATCCCATCCATAGGATGTTGAATCTTGAGCTATAACTAAAATTTCTTTAACTCCCTGATCAACGAGATCAGAAGCTTCTTTTAAATTCTCTTCAATTGTTCGACTTTTCTGAAGCCCTCTCATTAAAGGAATTGAGCAAAACGAGCAACCATTATCACATCCTTCTGCTATTTTAAGATATGCATAATGTTTTGGAGTTAATAAACTTCTACTATAGTCAGGATCATTTTTTTCAAACTCTTTACCAGTAACCTCCTTGACAATTTGATCTAAATCTGTCGTTCCATAAAAATAGTCAACCTCAGGCAATTCTTTCTGAATATCATCTTTATACCTTTCAGAAAAACAACCCGAAACTACTAATTTTTTTAATTTACCTTTTTTCTTTAATGATCCTGCTTCCAAAATAACATCTACAGATTCTTCTCTAGCGCTATCTAGAAATCCACAGGTATTTACAATTATTGTATCAGCATCTTTAGGCTCTTCAGTAATACTATAATTTGAATTCCTTATTCCTCCTAGCATTACTTCAGAATCAACTAAATTTTTTGAGCAACCCAAAGTTATAAGACATATTTTTTTATTTTCAACTGACATTATTTTTCAATCTTTCTTTTCCTAGAACAGACATTACATAATCTTTCAAATTAAAAGGTATCAAATCATCAATCTTTTCACCTAAACCAATAAAATTTATTGGTATTGATTTTTTCTCTAAAATTGAAAGAGCTATTCCGCCTTTAGCTGTACCATCCATTTTTGTTAATATAATACCACTTAGAGGTATTATTGAATTAAAAGATTCTACTTGTGAAAGAGCATTTTGACCTGTATTTGCATCTATTGTAATAAATATATCACATTCTTCAACTAACTTAGTACCTACTCTATGAATTTTTTCTAATTCATTTATTAAATTTTTTGAATTATGAATTCTTCCTGCAGTATCTATAATTATTCTATCATAATTCCCAGCTAACCCTGATTGTATACCATCAAAAACAATAGATGCTGCATCATTTGAAGAAGTATTAGATATCAACTTTACTCCAGCTTTTTGAGACCATATACTTAATTGCTCTTCTGCTGCAGCTCGAAAAGTATCAGCTGCAACAAGCATAACTTTTTCATTCATAGAACAAAAATAATTTGCAAGTTTAGCTGCTGAAGTTGTTTTACCTGTACCATTAACACCAACTAGCATAATAACTTTTTTTAAATTTATATTATCAAAATCATGATTAACATAATTACAAATTTTATCAAAAAGTTGATCTTCCCATGATATATATTGCTTATCTAGATATTTCATATCATCAATAAGCTTCTCAGATAATTCCCAACCCATATCTGATTGAATAAAAACCTCTTCAAGATTATCCAGTTGAGTTTGATCTAATTTTTTATTTCCACTAAATGATGTTATAACTTCTTTTAGCAGATTGCTTGTATTTTTTAGACTAGAAAACGTCTTTTTAAACCATGACATTATTTTTTACTCATTGAGTTATTAAATAATTTATTATATTTTCTAACATATTGAAATGTACTATAAATCATAAGCAAATTAGATGAAAAATATAATCCAAATTTAATTATCATTGGTAAATTGTATATAAATGATATCATCATTAATGATGAAATAAAGATAAACCATTTACCAGATTTATTTGATTCTAAAACTATACTTTGAGTTATCATAAGATAGGAACCTATAATAATTATAATAATA
>CAYTPF010000053.1:0-7900 GCA_964439775.1 uncultured bacterium
GAATATGAAAAGCAAAACTCTAATATTAAAATTAATCTTACATATAGAGAAACTGAAGAGCTACGTTCTAGCTTTCAAGCTGCTTCAATGGGAGGAAGTGGACCAGAATTAATTTATGGTCCTTCAGATCAAGTTGGTCCTTTTTCTGTTATGGAAATTATTCAACCATTAGATGTATTGTTTGATGATGAATATTTTAATCAATTTGTTGATAATGCTATAGTAAAGTCAGATAATAAAATATGGATGGTGGGTGATGTTGTTGGAAACCATCTTATGCTTATTTATAATAGAAAATTAGTAAAGAATCCTCCATTAAATACTGATCAGCTGATTAATATAGGAAAGCAAATGACGGTAGATAGGGATGGTGATGGTATGATAGATCAATATGGTTTAGTTTGGAATTATACTGAACCATTTTTTTATGTCCCATGGCTTGGGGGATTTGGTGAATGGCTTTTAACAGATGATAATAATCCAAATTTAAATACACCAGGTAATATACAGGGCTTTGAATTTATAAAGAGCTTAAGAGATGATCATATGATAATACCTAAAGAATGTGATTATGAGATAGCAAATGCGATGTTTAAATCAGGTAATGCTGCTATGATTATTAATGGTGATTGGAGCTGGAGTGATTATGACGGAGTTATAGATTTTGGAATTTCTAGGATCCCAATGATTAGTGAAACAGGTAAATGGCCTTCACCACTTGTTAGTACTAAAGGTTACTCTATTAATGTTAATACTAAAGGTAATAAGCTGAGACATACTATTGATTTAATGAAGTATCTTACAAGTGCAGATATTCAGTTATATTATACTAAGCGTTTAAATAGCCAGCCTTCATCAATAGAAACATTGAAAAGACCTGAGGTCGCTCAGAATAGTTTGATTAAAAAATCTGCAGAGATTATAAATGTAGGAAGACCTATGCCTATCATCCCTGAAATGCGAGCTATTTGGGATGCTTTAAGAGAACAGTATCAAGCAGTTTTGGGTGGCACGATATCTCCTGAGCAAGCTGCTAAAAATTCTCAGGTCAATGCCTTGAATCAGATAAAAGTTATGAATGAAGTTATAAAACCAGGTTTAGAATCAATAGTAATCAAATTTTTATTTTTTGTTATTTTAATTTATTTATTATTTAAATTCTTTAAAGGATATAATAGGATTGTATTAGACTTTAAAAAGAATAAAATAGCATATCTTTTTTTTATGCCAGCTTTTATTGGTATTATGATGGTGATTATATTCCCATTCATTTATAATGTAATCATTTCATTATCTAATTATTCACTAAGAACATTTAATGATTGGAGTATAATAGGTTTCTATCATTATCTAAAGGTTTTTGGAGACCTCCAATTTTATTCTATTCTTTTAAAGACCATTGTATGGACATTAATAAATATTTTCTTTCATGTTTCATTGGGAATATTTCTTGCAATACTAATTAATCAGACACTCCCAGCAAAACCGATCCTTAGGACTCTTTTAATTATCCCTTGGGCAATTCCCCAGTATATAGCTGCTTTAAGCTGGAGAGGAATGTTTAATCAGGAATATGGAGCTATCAATCAGATAATTACAGAGTATCTAGGCCTACCTGCAGTTCAATGGCTTAGTCAGCCATTAGAAGCATTTACTGCTTGTATTCTTACGAATATTTGGCTTGGTTTTCCATTTATGATGGTTATTGCTTTGGGAGGTTTACAATCCATACCAATAGAACTTTATGAAGCAGCAAAAGTTGATGGTGCAAATCGATGGCAGCAGTTTAAGAGTATAACATTGCCAATGTTAAAGCCTGTTATGATTCCAGCAATTGTGCTTGGTACAGTTTGGACTTTTAATAATATTAATGTGCTTTGGCTTGTGAGTAATGGGGGTGAGCCATCAAATCAAACACATATTCTAGTAAGTTATGTTTATAAGGCAGCCTTTAACTTATATCGATATGGATATGCTGCTGCGTTATCTATGATTATATTTCTTTTACTGTTAGTTTTTGTTACGTTCTTTTTAAAACGTACCAAAGCTACAGAAGGTGTTTATTAATGAAGAAAAGATTAGAGACAATTTTTATATTTATATTTTTGGTATTGTTTTCATTATTGACAGTTTATCCAGTTTTAAATATTTTAGGAGTATCAATCAGAACTGATAATGCTTTCAACACTCGCTCATTATCCATTGTACAATTTTCTGAGAGTTATGTAGATAAAAACAATAATGGAGAATGGGATCTTGGTGAAAACTATATAGATGAAAATGGTAATAATAGATGGGACTCAGGTTCAAGTTTTAAATCGTATATAGAGTTGTTTATGGAAACTGATTTTTTATTGTGGGCACGAAACTCTATTATTATTTCGTTTATAGTGACGCTAACAGGTGTAGTTTTTGCATCAACAGGTGGCTATGCTCTATCAAGATTTAGATTTAAAGGAAGAGAGTTTGGTATGACAGCAATACTTACAACTCAAATGTTTCCAGCAACGATGTTACTTTTGCCATTTTTTATTTTATTATCTTATTTAGGTTTAATTAATTCATATATAGGATTAATCATAATTTATTCTTCGACTGCTCTTCCATTTTGCATATGGCAAATGAAGGGATATTATGATACAATACCACCTTCATTGGAAGAGTCAGCTAGAATTGATGGATGTAGCAGGTTTCAGGCTTTTTATAAAGTGATACTGCCTCTTTCTAGTCCTGCTCTTGTTATTACTGCATTGTTTAGTTTTATGGCTAGTTGGAGTGAATATGTTATAGCGGCTATAATATTGCAGGATCCTAAATTATATACTTTACCTTTAGGGTTGAAATCATTTCAGGCTAGCTTATCAACTCAATGGGGATTATATGCTGCAGGTGCAGTAGTTGTTAGTATTCCAGTAACAATTTTGTTTATTTCATTATCAAGGTACCTAGTTTCTGGGTTAACAATGGGTAGTGTGAAAGGATAGATTAATGAGCAGTCTAAGATTAAAAAAGCTTTCTAAGTCATATGGGGATTTAGAGATTCTAAAGTCAATTGATTTAGATATTCAAGATGGTGAGTTCCTTGTATTAGTTGGACCATCTGGTTGTGGTAAATCAACTACCCTAAGATTGATAGCTGGCTTAGAAGAAGTTACAAAAGGATCGGTGTATATTGGAGATGATTGTGTTAATGATAGAGATCCATCTGATCGTGACATAGCTATGGTTTTTCAAAATTATGCGTTATATCCACAGATGACTGTAAGAGAAAATATGGAATTTGGATTAAAAATTAGAAATATATCAATAGATAAAATTAAATCTAGAGTTGAAGAGGTAGCTAAAATTTTAAAGATCGATGAATTATTAAATAGAAAACCAAAAGAATTATCTGGTGGACAGAGACAGAGGGTCGCATTGGGAAGAGCAATTGTTAGAAAGCCTAATGTTTTTTTATTTGATGAGCCACTTTCAAATCTTGATGCAAAGCTTCGTCAAGAAATGAGGATAGAAATTAAAAAACTGCATAGTTTATTAGATACAACTATGGTTTATGTAACGCATGATCAAACTGAGGCGATGACAATGGGTGATAGAATTGCGGTAATGAACAAAGGAAATATTGAGCAATTAGATACAGCTGAAATAATATATAGTAGGCCTTTAAATGTGTTTACATCAACATTTATTGGTACACCTCAGATTAATCTAATAGAAGGTAAGTTAATTAATAACGAATCAGGGTGGTTGTTTAGTTCTGATAAGTTAACTTTGCATATTAACAATGAACATTATCAATATAAAAAATTTGAAGAACAAAAAGTAATTTTTGGAATAAGGCCTGAAAATATTTTAATTGAAGATTCTAAAAATAATAGTCATAATACATATAATTTAGAAATAGATTTTATTGAAAATTTAGGTTCTGAAATGAACGTACATTTATCATACAAATCTAAAAAAATTATATCACGAATTAATTATAATAATAGTTTAGATAGTAAAAAAAGTGTATCAGTTAAATTTGATATAAATGAAGGTCATTTTTTTGATAAGATAACTGAACAAATTTTATAAAAATGGATCATAAATTGGTTATAATAATTTTTTGCTCAATTGTATATGGTGTTACTGGAATTGATTTTTCAGATAGGATTGTTATAGATGGGTTGTCTGATGAATATACCCTTGATGAGTTTATTCTGAGTGATTCTCTTGGAAACTTATTAGAGTCTCCAGCTGATTCATACTGGGGTGAGTATAATGATATTAAGCAAATTAAGGTAACATGGGATTTAAATAATTTATATATTGCTATAGATGCCTGTAGCTGGGATAATAATGTTATACTTTATTTGGATATATTTGATGATTATGGGATTGAAGATATGAGCCAGTTGAATGCCTGGCAAAGATCATTTAAGTTCTATAATTTAAATCCTGATTTTTTTATGGGTACATGGGATACGAATGATAGTCCTCAATTTTGGAAGGTCCAAAATGGTGGAACAATGCAGGCTGATCTATTAACCAATATAGAAACAGTATCAACTTATGATACTGGGAATCTTTCTGGCTCAATGGAAATGAAAATACCATGGGATGTATTATATTTTGATGATTCGCATTTAATGCAACAGTACCCAACCATAAAAATGGTAGCTGTTGTTACAAGTGGAGATGAACTGTCAAGTGGTCCTGATTGTGCTCCTGATAATTTAGGTGGAATGACCAATAGTTCTGGTCAGATGGTGGTATTAGATAATTATGTAGAGATACTAATAGATTCAAATAATGATGGTCTTCCTGATACTAATATTGAGCCTCAAAAAAGTACCAATTTTTATAAAAAACCACCATTTAATACAGTTCCCTTAAAAGTAGAAAATGTAAAATTCCGATCTGGTAAGGTTTTTTCTCCATTAGTAGATCAGTATGTATTTTTTAGTCTTCAAACAAATAGAGTATCTGAATTTTATGTAGAAATATTTAATCTCGATGGACAATATATAAATAATGCTGAATTAGATAACTCTGATCTAAGTTGGAAATGGGATGGTAGGGACTTAAAAGGTGATTTGGTTAATTTTGGTGTTTATATATTACGTTTTATTGCTGCATCTGGAGAGGTAAGTCACAAAGAGACTGTAGTGGTAATTAAATGAAAATTATTATTCTATTGCTGGTTTCTCATTCAATATTATTTTCTAATTTTATATCTATGAACAATGGCGCAAGAACTCTTGGAATGGGAAATGCATTTGTTGCGCTTTCAGAAAATGCAGATGGTATATTTACTAATCCAGCAGGATTAGCAAGAAATAATAAGTTTAATCTAGTATTATCTCATCAAAATCTTTATGGTATTAGCGATCTTTATAATAGTATGATTGCAGTTTCATTGCCTACTCCAATTTTTAGAACAGGTATTGCTATTCAACAGATTTCATTATTGAATACGTACTCAGAAAAGATATTATATTTTTCAGCTGCAAGTATATTAAGAATAAAAGAGAAGCCAATTAGGTTTGGAGGTTCAATTAAGTTTGAATCTGCTTCAGTTAAAAAATATATTGGTGCTGATAGCCCATCAAATTTGGATTTAGATTTGGGTTTTTTAATTGATTTTACCAAAAATCTATATTTTGGTTATTCTTTGAAATATATATTGGAGCCAGAGTTTGTATTTATAACGGAAGGTGATAAGCTGAAGAAAAAACAAGCTATAGGTGTTTGTTATAAATGGAGGGATTCAGTTTATTTTTTATCTGATTATGTTAATATAGATTCAAGGTCATTCTGGAATTTAGGAAGTGAGATATGGTTTTTTAATGTATTTGCAGCCCGTCTAGGTATGAGTGATGATAGATTAACGATGGGATTTGGATTAAAAACTAAAAACTGGTTAATTGATACTGCAGTACTATCCCATGAAGAACTTGGTAGTACATATAGGGTTTCCTTGGGTATTAGCTTGGATGTTTATAAATGAAGAAGTTAGTATTTATAATATTTTTTCATTTTATTAGTGTTCTATTTTCGATGAATATTAATGGTTTTTATGAGGGACAATTTGGTCGATCCTACGAATCTGATGCATTTAAATGGAATATTTGGGATCCTAATTTTTATTTAGAGACTAGAATTAATGGTAGTCCTAATCAAAATTCAAATTATTATATAAAGTTTTATCCATATAAAGATTATAGTGAAACAAGTAGACCTGTATCTGTTTTATCTGAATCAAATATTTCTTTTAGAGATGAAAAAAATGGTAATGGATTTAATGTTACATTGTTTACTCGTGAGAGTCAACATTATTGGCTTGATGGTTCTATGCTTAATCTTATAAATACAGGTATAGTCAATAATGATGGAAATGGTCAGGGTGTACGTTTTGATTTATGGAATAATAGTGATAGAAGTATGTCCTATGTATTTTCTGATTTTTCTCAAGGGGGTGGCGATGATGTACATCTGTTTAGATTTAGACAGTCTTTTTTAAAAAACAAGATTAATTCTGGGATGTTTTTGTTAAGAAAAAATTATTCAACTGGTGATTTAAATGATTATAATCAGGTGATTGCAACTGATTTTAATATTTTTTTTGGTAGATATTATTTTACAACTGAATTAGCTATTTCTGAAGTGCCAAGTGAAACAATAATTAGTGAACTGAATAATGATTATGGATTTGATGAGACATTGAAATCAAATGTTGCCATTAAATCAGAGATTAGGGGAATTCGTTTTGGTTCGCCTAAATTAGGATATATGTTTTTTACGCCAGGTATTTATTCTTTTGGTAATACATATAGAAACTATATGGGAAATAATCAGTCAAATAGATATGGATATTGGTTGAATTCGTATTATTTAGTTCCTGAGAGAGCAATGACTATGGTTCTAAATTATAGCTACTATCAGAAAATTGTTCCTGATACCATTACAGTATTTATTGATTCACTTTTTTCAAAAAATGTTTTAGATCCTGTTTCTGATCTTTATGCAGAGATATATATAGAATTTATAAATGGGTTTAAAGGTAAGCTTGCTTTCAATAAAAAAGATGAAAAATGGCAGGGGCAACTATATAAGCATTATGATGTTTTTTCTGAAATATCTGTTGAGAATGGTTTTGCAAAATTATTGGCTCAATTTAAGGTTAAAGATATTGGTGATACATGGGAAAAATATATCTCTGGCGTAGAGCTTAGTGTTAACTTAAATGAAAATTGGAAATTTTTTACAAGAGGAATGATTGCCAATGATAGGGTAGGTTCTAGATATAGTATGTTTACTGAGTTTCAATATAGGGCTTCAGGCAATACTGAACTTTATTTACAGTACGGTCCAAGCTATTGGGGACAATATGGTCTGGTTAATGATGATAGCTTTGCTTCAATTGGTTCCATGAGGAAAGAACTTAGATTAATTATAAAGGGTTGGTTTTAATGAAAAAAATAATATTTTTTGTATTTATAAATTCAATTTTATTTTCATTGGATGAAGTTAATGATGGCATACTTTTTTCTTATAAGGATATGAATGCTAATTCAGTTTTCTTAGTTGGAAGTATGAATGATTGGAATACGTCAGCATCTCCAATGAAAAAAGATACAAATGGTAATTGGGAAATTATTTTAAAACTTGATTCAGGTAAATATACATATAAGTTTTTAGTTGATAATGTATGGAATATTGATCAGGATAATCTCAACTATGAAGATGATGGTTATGGAGGATCGAATTCTTTGATTGAGATAGATGCAAAAGGCCAAATTATTCAAAATAGTATATCATCTTCAGATATAAAATCTAACTATAACCCCAAGATATATTTTAAGGGAAGATATTATTCAAATAATATATTTAATTCTGATGCAACAGAGCGCTATAT
>CAYTPF010000054.1:0-7789 GCA_964439775.1 uncultured bacterium
CAAAATATAATTTATCAAAAAGATGGTGCAACTTGGTTTAATGCAAAAATTATCAATAGAGAGCAAGATAAAGTCTTAATTAAAAGTTCTGGAGAACCAACATATCGATTACCAGATGTTGCATATCATAAAAATAAGTTTGAAAGAAACTTTGATATAGTAGTCGATGTATTTGGTGCAGATCATACAGATACATATCCGGATGTAATAGCTTTAATTAATAAATTAAATTGCGATATAGATAAAATGAGGGTCATTATTCACCAATTTGTAACTATAACTGAAAATGGCGAAACAGTTAAAATGTCAACTAGAAAAGCTAATTTTATTACCTTGGAAGAGCTCTGTGATGAAGTTGGACCTGATGTCTTAAGATACTTTTTTATAATGCGAGGTGCAAATACTCATTTAAACTTTGATATTGGAATAGCAAAAAAACAATCCGATGACAATCCAGTCTTTTACCTTCAATATGCATACGCTAGAATTAGTAATATTTTAAATAAAGCAAATGATTTAGGTTATCAAATAGATAAAAAGGTTGATTTAGGTATACTAAACTCAGATATAGAAAAAAATATATTAAGAAAACTTTATCAATTTTTAGAATTAATTGTAAAACTTAAAAACACACTTGAACCACAGATATTAGCTAATTATCTTCAAAGTTTATCATCATTGTTTCACAAATTTTATGTTCAAAATAAAGTAATAACTGATAATGCAAAATTAACAAGTGCAAGATTGATATTAATATCAGGAATCAAAACTGTTTTAAAAAATGGTTTAAATATATTAGGTGTTAATGCACCTGAAAAAATGTAATGAATTTTTATTTAGAGCATTTTCAATATGGTCTATTATGTTTTAGTTCGCTGTTTACTTTAATTAATCCATTTGGGATACTACCAATCTATTTAACAATGACTCAAAATATTACTAAACAACAAAGAAAAGATATCAACCAAAAAGGTCTTATTGCTGCAGGTACTATTTTAATTATATTTGCTTTTCTTGGTGAATTTATTTTTTCTATATATGGGATTACAATAGAAGCATTTAAAATTGCAGGTGGAATTATTTTTTTTAGAATTGGATTATCAAATCTTGAATCTAAAATTTCTCGAATAAAATCAACACCAATGGAAGAAAAAGAAGCTTTAATTAAAGATGGTTTTGCATTTACACCATTCGCAATACCTTTTATAGCTGGACCTGGATCTATTTCCTCATCAATGATTCTATCAAATTCAGCAGATACTTTTGTTAAAAAAATAACTTTTATAATTTCAATTTTTCTTTGTTTAATAATTACTTATTTTATTTTTCAAGCTGCAGGCAGAGTATCCAAAAAGTTAGGTACAATCGGCATTAGAATCTTACAAAGAATAATGGGACTACTTTTATGCGTAATAGCCATACAATTTATAATTGATGGTATTGCAATAATTTTTGAATAATTATTAAGTGGAGGTGGGGAGAATCGAACTCCCGTCCGAATATAATCGATAATTAGTGTCTACATACTTATGTTATTTTTATGTTTAACAAAAAATAATGAAAATAACCAAACATACTTAATGCGAGTCTAACAATATTTCATTTTAATTTTTTAGACGAAAATTAAAACTAGTCTGCTTAAGATGACACCTCATATTTAAGTCACAGACAAACTACAATAGAGATGGCTTACGACTTATTAAGCGTAAGCAACTTGGCCATAATTGGCACTTATTGTGTTTTACTAGACATTTAACGAGTTCTCTAGAATTGCTCGATATGCAACTAAAAATATATTGATACCCGTCGAAACCAGTCACCCCCAAATTTTAATTTTATTTCAAAAATCTCAGATATAATATAAAATTAAAAAAATATCTAATCCTTATGTTGTCTTAGATAAATTTAATTAATTAAATTTATAGGCTATCAAGCTTAAATATAAATTAATTTTATGTGACTCCGTAGCTCAGCTGGTAGAGCAGTGCCCTTTTAAGGCATTGGTCGTGCGTTCGAATCGCACCGGAGTCACAAAGAATTGATTTGAAAAGATATACAATTACTATAATAATCAAATTTCTATTAACTCAAAAATTCATCTTAATCTCACTTTTATTTAGCCTATCTTTTTCTAGATATATAAATATTCCATTAGATTACCCCTCAATACAGGAAGCGCTTAATAATAGTGTTGAAAATGATACAATACTAGTTTCAGATGGTATTTACTATGAAAATTTAATTTGGCCTGATTTAGACTATATTACTCTTTATGGAGAGTCTATAGAACATACTATTATTAATGGATCTGGATTAAATTCAATAATCACTATTTTTAATGAAAATAATGGAAACAACAGGTTATCTAATACAACAATAGAAAATTTTACATTTATAAATGGAAATGCCACATCAATATATCCACATGATAGAGGCGGTGGAATTTCTATTTTTAATGCATCGCCCAACATAAATAAAATTAATCTCTTTAATTCTATTGCATCTTATGGTGGTGGGATATCTTTAATTAATGCAAACCCAATTTTAAATAATATCTTTATTGATAATAATAATTCTCTTAATTCTGGTGGTGGAATTTTTTCAGATAATTCTAATCCTATTATACATAATTGCATTATATCTAATAATCATTCTTCAACTTATGGTGGTGGATTATATATAATTAATGATTCAAATCTAGAAATTCATCATTCAAACATTACAAATAATTCTTCAGAATCTGGTGGTGGAATTTCTACATTTAATTCATCTTCTCCAATTATAAAGAATACTAATATTTATAATAACAATGCTTTTAGAGGGGGAGGCTTATCTTTTTTTTATAACTCTGAACCTCAAATTGATTCTTGTAATATATTTGACAACTATGCAAATAATCTTGGTGGTGGAATTTATAGTACTTTTTCAAATCCTATATTTTTAAATAGTAAAATTAGTTCCAACCATTCATTAAATGGTGGTGGAATTTATATAGAATCAGATCAATCCCCAATTTTTGATAATACAATTTTTGATGGAAATATCGCTACAGAATCTGGAGGAGGTATTTACATTGAAAATGATAATCCACAGATATCTAACATTATAATTGAAAATAATTCAGCTGAATTCGGAGGTGGATTATATCTTAAAAACTCATTATCACATTGTTCAAATATAACTGTTAGATATAATAATGCAAATTATGGTGGTGGAATTTTTGCTACTAATTCTGATCCAATTTTAAAAAGCCTAAAGATTAATAATAATAATGCAATTAGTGGAGCTGGAATTTTTATAAATCTTTATTCTAATATTTCTATTTCTAATTCTCAATTTTATAATAATTTAGCTTCATCCTACGGTGGTGCAATTACAATTGAACAAGAATCTGATATCAATTTATTTTTTTGCGTAATAAGTCAAAATATTGCATCATTATATGGAGCTGGTATTTATAGCTGGGAAAATTCAAATTTCATTATATCAAATAATACCATAGCTGATAATTTTTCAGAATTTGGATCAGGGATAACATCATTATCCAATTCAAGTGGAACAATAATAAATTCAATAATATGGTCTAATAATGACAATATTTTTTCCGATAACAATAATATAAATTCATTTTATTCAAATATTGAAAATGGTTGGCAGGGTGAAAAAAATATTAGAGTCAATCCTAAATTTCAAAATCATTTTGATTCAAGCTATTTCTTAGATTACAATTCAGCATGCATTAATAAAGGAACGGATATTTTTATTATTAATAATGATACAATATTCAACTACAATGCTAATCAATATAATGGAACTTACCCAGATATGGGAGCTTTTGAATATTTTGGCATAATTGGAGATATAAATAATGATGGGGATATCAATATTTTTGATATTTTATTATTAATGTATATTTTATCAAACAGTTTAGAAACAGAATCAACATATGATATTAATAATAATGGAAATATTGATATATTAGATGTAATTTTACTAATTAATATGATAATTAATTTTTAATTAAATTTTAGCCATGATAAAAAATATTAACAATTTATTTTTCTTATTATCAATAATACTATTTGTTAATTCCTGTGAAAATCCAGAAGAGCCTGATATTGAACCACCATTGATTCAAATATTATCTCCTCAAGATAATGATACTATCAATGAAATTATTACTATTGAAGTTAATGCTACTGATAATGATAAAGTAGATGAAGTTTGGTTTGCAATAAATGATACGATTGGAGATAAACGTAAAATTGATTCTTCTCCATGGGAATTTAATTTAAATACAAGTGGTTACAGTGATTCAAGCTTTATCACAATAAGAACAGTAGCAAAAGATGCGGCAGACAATAAAACCATTTCTGATTTAATTACTGTTATGGTTGATAATACTAATTCTTATCCAAGCAATTTATCAATTAAATCAATTGAATATGATCTTAACAAAATGACAATTTTTTGGGAAAAATCAACTGATATAGATTTTAAAGAATATAATTTATTCCATTCAGAAGGATCTAACAACATTCTTGATGCTGTTACTTTATATAGTTCTGATATTCAATCTGACACAAGCTTTTATACTACTATTTTTGATCCTACTATAAAAAATTGGTTTTGGATTCAAACTATTGATCAAGCTAATCTTTCTTCTATCAGTCTAGGAAAATCTAATGAAATAGATTTACCACCTTCACAAATAAATAATATAACCGTATTCTATGCTAATGATAATACATTAAATATTGCATGGTTGCCATCAAATGATTGGGATTTCAAGTCATATAAATTAGAGCACCGTCTTTTTCATGAGAGTGATGATAGTTGGAATTTAATTTGGTACTCAGATTCAATTAATAATGCATTTTATTGTTCTCCTTGTAATGAACAAGACACAATCCAATTTGTTCCAAGTACTGATCAAGAAATTTACAATTTGTTTAAACTAACAACATTAGACTATTGGGATCAATCTACAACTAGTCCGGAATTTAATGATGCTGATTTAGATGGCCCCCCTGCTTCATCACAGATAATATCTATCAATTACAATAGTGATTCCATGACTGTTGTTTGGGAACAAACTCAAGAAGATTTAATTGAATTTAAATCCTATATTTTATATCATTCTAATGAATTGACAGGCGATAAAAATCTTATTTATACTTCAGGTGAAGATGATTGTAGGGATTTAAATGAAACTAATTGTTATAATCCATGTATATTAGATGATGAAGGAATTTGTCATAATAACTCTATATCAAAAACTTCTTGGGTACATTATTACAATAACGAATATTCTTCTTATTCTCCAACAAATGAAAATTGGTTTTGGATTGAAATTGTCGATCAAAGAGATGCAAGAACAATTAGTGATGGATTATCAAATAATTTAGAACTAGCTCCTGAAACTATTAACATCACTAGTCTAAATTCTAATGCAATTAATAATAATTCTGTAAATGTTAATATTACTTGGGAACAATGTAATGAAAATGATTTTGCATTTTATACATTATATACATCAGATTTTAATTGGGATTCTGCTATACCAATTAAAACTATTGAGAATAGCTCTGATTACTCATTTAATGATATTGTTGAAATTGACCAAACTGTAGATAATTGGTTTTGGATTACTTGTTCTGATATATGGGGATTAGAATCAAATATAGGTGATGGGATGATGATATCACAAGATCCAATGCCACAAGCAGTCAATGTAACATCCGTGGAATATAATCAAGGAATGATGACAATATATTGGGATGAATCAACTGATTCAACATTTGCATCATATGAAGTTTATAGATCAGATTCTATAAATGGAGATTATATATATTTAAATAATTCAACAAAAAATAATGTAGAGTTAACAAGTCATAATATTATTAGTCCATTCTTTGATCCAACTATTGAAAATTGGTTCAAAATTAAAACAATTGATAATTTAGGTCAATTTTCATATGGTAGTGCAAAATCAAATGAAATTGATGCTATACCAGCCCAACCAATTCTAAACAGTATTATTTTTGATAATTCAAGCTTCGAAATAAGTTGGGAACGAAATAATGAAAATGATTTTAACAGTTATTCAATTTATGAATCTTATAATTCTGATATGTCTAATTCATCATTAATTCAAAATATAACTAATCAAAATGATACCATTTATAATAGGATAATTTCTGATTCTGAATTAGCTTTTGGAGAAGGATTATTATTTTATCAAATATCTGTTAATGATTATTGGGGTCAATCAAGTCAAAGTAATATATCTGTTGGTAGTAATCATGAAAAATTCATTTACAAGCGAGGTAGCTCTAATTATGATTTCATTTTTTCTATTTTATCTAATGAAAATCAATATACAACATCGGGTATATATGATAATCAGATATGGGCTTTCCAAGTTGATTCTGAGGGTAATGATATAAGAGAAAAATTTGAAGATTTTGGTAATTTTCAAGGTGTTGGAGAATCTGATAAAAGTATGATAAATACTTCTGATGGTGGATTTTTGTTAACTGGATACACTCGGCATCTAGGAGGAGATATGGATGCATTCTTAATGAAATTAAACTCAAATCTGGAAACATCTTGGATACAATTCTATTGTTCTAATAATAGTTTAGATGTATGTATAGATGATAATAGAAATGAACGAGCTATATCTGTTATTGAATCATCAGATGGGGGTTATGTTTTTACTGGCAATATTGAAAGTTTTTCTGATGGATCTGGTTTCTTCATATGGGTTGTTAAAACTGATCAAAATGGTGTAGTTGAATGGAATTCAGAAACTTCATTATTAAAT
Source organism: uncultured bacterium (assembly GCA_964439775.1). Taxonomy (GTDB): domain Bacteria; phylum Fidelibacterota; class Marinisomatia; order SCGC-AAA003-L08. The sequence continues at coordinate 6,830 of CAYTPF010000054.1, forward strand.
TCATCTCAATACGATAATACTGGTTATTCTATCATTGAATCATCAGATCAAAATTATATAATTGTTGGTAATGTTGATAATCCTGGAAGCAGTACTGATATTTGGATTAATAAATTGAATGCTAATGATGGTTCAAAAATGTGGGATGATGGAATTTACTATGGTGGGGCTTCTATTGATGAATCATATACTGCTATTGAAACTTTTGATGGTAACTATATATTAGCAGGTACCACTAGATCTCAAGGCAATGGTGGATATGATGGATGGATAATCAAAATCAATCAAGATGGTAATGTTATATGGGATCAAACTTATGGAGGATCCTTAGATGATAAAATTTATTCAGTTACAGAATCTATTGATGGATCTAAATTAACTTTTTGTGGATATTCCAGATCCTATAATAATCAATCAGATGATATTTGGATTTTACAGATAGATGCGACTGGAAATGAAATATTCAATAAAATAATTAGTGGTGAACTAACTGATAAAGGATATGGAATTAAAGAAACTTCAGATGGAGGATTTATAATCTCTGGCGTAAGTCAATCACCCAATGATAATAATAATCTTGATGCAATTTTAATAAAAACAGATCCTCAGGGTAATACAGTTAATTTTGAATAATTATTACTTAATTGGAAATTAAATTATCTTAAGTATTTTAGAGCAAACAATAGCATACGGCAAAATAATTCATAGTAAATAATTTCACTATGCAAGATAAGTTACAAGAAAAAATTAACCTTAAAACTAAGCCAATTGGAGCTCTTGGATTACTTGAGAAACTTGCTTTGCAAATTGGTAATATCCAACAAAGTGTATCTCCATCTTTAATCAATCCAGCTTTGGTTGTATTTTCTGGAGATCATGGAATTGCTAATGAATGTGTGAGCGCTTATCCACAAGAAGTAACTCACCAAATGGTGCTTAATTTTATCAATGATGGTGCTG
>CAYTPF010000055.1:0-7777 GCA_964439775.1 uncultured bacterium
ATCACACTGTCCTTGCAACCTGGACAGTAATAGCTTTGATGATGGGATTCTATATTTTAGGTAAGATTCAGTTACCTCATGATTCTAAGCTTGAAGTTATTGGAGTCCCAAGATTAATGTTAAGTATTATTTTCTTAACCTTTGGTTTGTATCTTGGAAGAGGATTAATAGGACAACCTATACATGGTTTGATTGATTCATATTTACCACCTAAAATGGAAACTGTTTCAAAAATACATAGTTCAGAAGAATCTGAATTAGTGTGGATAGAAAATTTTGATGAGGGTTTAAAAAAAGCAAAAGAAGTTAATAAACCTATGTTTGTTGATTTTACTGGCTATACCTGTACAAATTGTAGATGGATGGAAACAAATGTTTTTGAAGAGCCACCTGTTCAGGAACTTTTTAAAGAGTTTGTTCTTATTAGGTTGTATACTGACGGTGGTGAGAATCATCGGGAATATCAACAGATGGAAGTTGATAGATTCAATACTGCAGCCTTACCATTTTATGTTATATTGACGCCTGATGATAAAGAAATTACTCGTTTCCCAGGGATGGATCCAGATGTAAGTAAATTTGTAGATTTCCTTGAAAGAGGAAAGAATTTTTAAAATAAGAGAATAGTTAGGATTTTTATGAATATTAAAATTTTAATAACAGGTTTGATCGTTTCAATGAGTTTAGGATTACATGACATTTATTCTAATAATCTAGTAAAAACTCAGACAAAAGAAGATAAAATTAAAGCAATTTTAGATGCAAAGAACTATGCCCCTGATTTTACATTAAAGGCTCTAAATGATTCAAGCTATACGCTAAGTGAACTTCGTGGAAAAGTAGTTTTGCTTAATTTTTGGGCTACTTGGTGTGGTCCTTGTCGTATGGAAATCCCTGATTTCAATGAGATATATAAGGAATATGGATCAAAAGATATTGAGATTTTGAGTATTAGTATATCAGATACGCGAAAGGCATTAGAAAATTTCATAAAAGTTTATCCTATGGATTATCCTGTATTGTATGGTAAGCAAAAAGAACTAGATAAGATTATGCGTGATTATGGTGGTGTATATGCCGTACCTACTTCCGTTTTGATTGGTAGGAAAGGTGACGTCTTAAAAACCTATCCTGGAGCATTGCTTAGGGGACATCCTATCCATACAGCATTTATGAATGATTTGGCTTCGGCATTAAAACAAAAATAATTTTATAATCATTACTTTATGCTATTTATAAAAAAGTTTTTAAGCTTATTTATACTTGCTGTACTTTTTTCTTGTTATACTCTTCCTCCACCTGATTGGATCTTAAATCAACCAATAGATGATGAATATTGGTATGGTTATGGTATTGTAACTAAGTCATTTAAGGGTAATTTAAGAGAAGAGGCTAGAAAGCGAGCAATTGAAGAAATTGCATCTCAAATATCTATTGAGATTGCTTCAAATTTTAAAACTAGAATTGTAGAGAAAGACTATTCAATAGAAGAATATACTGAGAGTATTTCAGAGGCACGTATAAATGCAAATCTTGAGAATATTGAAGTGGTTGGTACATATAAAGATAAAGAAGAGGTTACTTTATTTGCTAGGCTTAACAAAGAATCATATTATGAAACAATTAGGAGAAAGCGAGCAAATGCTGTAGAAACAGCATTAGGATATCTTGAGCAGGCTGATAAAGTATTTTCATCAGCAACATTTTCGCTATTAGAAAAAGCAGGAAAACAGATTGAAAATTATTTAGATAGGCCTATTACTATTCAATATCCTAAAATCGCAGGTAAGATTCAAAATTTATATCCCCTTATTCAATTAAAAATTTCTGATTATTATAATCGTATTGATATAAAGACAAGACCAGATAATATAGATGGTATTATAGGCTTTCCTATAAAACAAAAGATTATTGTAGATGTAGAAGATAGAGATACAGGTAATCCTATTTCAGGGATATCAATGTATTCAATTGTGCATGGTGATACCGTTGGAATTTCTAAAAGTAATGAGATAGGTAGGGCAGAATTTGTACTTTCTAGAATAAATAATAAAAAGGCTTTGCAATCATTTGATATTATAGTAAATCACAATGAGATTTTTGAAGATTCTAAGTTTAATAATAAAATTTTTGCTTCAATCCCTATAAATGCAAGACCTCCAAGAATCTCTATGAAAAGTAATGAAAAAAATCTTAAAAAAGATTTGAAAACGAGTCCTGTATCACAGAATTTAAAACAGATTTTTCAAGAAATTTATGGTGCTGAATTTGTTGATTCAAATGGTGATCTTCATATTAATTTAGACGTATCTACGGAAAAAAAGACTAAAAATAAAAATGAATATGGTTTGTTTATAGCATATGGAAATTTATCAATAGATATTCTTAACCAGAACGGTGAAGAAATTTTTTCTATGGCAATTACAGGTGAAATGGGAAGGTCATTCTCTAATCATAGACTCGCAGGGTTAGAGGCTATAGATGAGCTTAATAAAAAAGTCATGAAAAAACTTAAATTTGATTTAGATTCGGTTTTTCGTGATTAGCTGTTTTGCTTTAACTTCCTAAACATTAAAAGCCCCTCACTTATCATCCAAACAATCAAACCAAGAAGAATGCAATTCAATCCAAATAATAGGTTATTGCCCTGATTTAAAAATTGTTGAGCTTTCATTGTAAGTGATATAAGCGCAATTGACATAACAAAAATCATTGGCAGTAGCAAAGGTAAGATGTTTTTGCCTTTTTTATAGAAGTATATAGTTAGAACCATTAAAATTAAAGCGGCAAGCATTTGATTTGAGGCTCCAAATATTGGCCATAAAATCCAACCTGCTTTTTTAAGCTCACCTGTTACAGGGTCTGGAACTGAACATAAAGCTAAAGTAATTGCGGGTATAACTGCTATGGCAGTTGCAATATATTTATTTGTTAAAAAATGTATTTTTGTTGCACCGCCAATTTCTGATATGATAAATCGTTGTATCCTCGTTGCTGTATCTAATGTTGTAGCTGCAAAGCTGATAACTAAAACTGCCATTAATGTTTTTGCAAGATTATGAGGTAGGCCGAGTTGCTCGATTAGTGCTCCTCCACCAAGTACAAATGCAGTGGCCTTATTTGCTGCTGCATGTGACCATGAATCATAATAGACAGCCCAATTTAAATTCTCTACATGTCCGACTGATGGCAAATTACACTGACTCACTAATGCAATTCCTGCAACAGCAGCAAGGGTAGAAGCTAGGGCTAAAATACCTTCTCCAATCATTCCTCCATAACCTATAAAGCGAGCATCTTTTAGTTTGTTAACCTGTTTTGATGTTGTTCCTGATGAGACAAGTCCATGAAAACCACTAATTGCACCGCAAGCTATAGTTACAAAAAGCATAGGGAATATAGGTGGTGCTCCAGCCTCAGTAGAAAGCCTAATTGCTGGTGCATCTACAACAGGAGCTGCAATAAAAATACCTAAAAATAATAGACCTAAACCAACAATAAGCTGATGACTGTTTATAAAGTCTCTTGGCTGCAATAGAAACCATACTGGTAACAGGCTTGCAATAGAAGAATACATGAATAACATAATGATCCATGCTTTATTAGAATCAGCAAATGGTAATGTTAAAGGTGTAAATGTTCCAATATAGACAAAAATATAGAGGATAGCTAGAGCAATTAAAGATGGAACAAGAGCATCAATTTTCTTTTTGTAAATAAGATAACCAATGATCATAGCAATTATAATTTCAATATTAACAGGTAAGACAGCAGTTGGTACAGCGGTGAATAATCCAGATATAGCCATGGCAAAAACAGCTAGTACAAGCCATGTTAATAATAAAACAAAAATAAGAAACATAAGTCTAGCTCTAGAATTAATTAAGTTTCCAGTGATATCAGCAACAGATCTACCCTTTTCTTTTAAGCTCATAACCAGAGCGCCAAAATCGTGAACGGCTCCCATAAATACCGTTCCAAGAACAACCCAGGCTAGAGCAGGTAGCCATCCCCAGTATGCAGCTATGCAGGGTCCAATGATAGGAGCTGCTCCAGCAATTGATGTATAATGATGTCCAAATAAAATGTGTTTTTTTGTAGGTACATAATCAATATCATCTTGAAATTCATGTGCGGGTGTTTTGAGATCTTCATCAAGTCCATAAATATGTTTTGATATATAGCATGAATAGAATTTGTATCCAAGATGAAAAATTACTAAACCAATTATTGCAAGATAAATTGAGTTCATAAATAAGCCTTATTTTTTTTTTGTTAAATTACGCTTATGCATTATTTTCTACAATTATTTATTAAGTTTTTTAGAAGAGAAAGTCCTTGTTTTATAAGTTTTTTTTTAATAAAATATTTTAGTGGAGTTGAAGTAAATATTACTTCTTATATAGATGCATAAAATTTTTTTAAAGCTATGGAGGAGGCTATAATGAAATCTTATTTCCTTAAGATAATTTCTTTTATTTTTCTAATTACAATCTCATTTGGTCAAGTAGAGTTTTTGCCATCTGAATTGGATCTTGGTCCTGTTACAAAAGATAGTACGCTAACATATGATGTTCAAATTGTAAGTGGTGTTGCGCAAACAGTGACTATTGGTGGTCTCAATGATCCATTTACAGTTAGCCCGGAGGTTTTTGTTTTTGATCAGGAACCTTTAACGTTTGATACTTTAACTGCTACTATAACATTTTACCCAAGAGAGGTTGAAACTTATAATGATACATTGACAGCTATAGGTTCAATTTGGGGAACAACAACATTACCAATTGTTGGTGAGGGTGTTTTGGTTGGAATCGAGGTTAGTGAAGAGAATATGGATTTTGGAGATGTATCTATTGGTCAGTCTAATACATTATCTGTTGTTATTACAAATAATGGTGTTGGAACAATGACTACGATGATTACTACAAACAATGAACAATTTACTGTGAATCCTAGTTTTATAGAGTTAGGAACAGAGGAGTTTGAATCTGTAGAAGTTACTTTTGCACCTACATTAGCAGGTATCACAAACGCACTATTATCATTTGAGAGTAATGATCCAAATAATCCGCAAATTTTCACATCAATAACAGGTGTTGGTAAAACAGATATTGAGGGTGATATATCGGGAATATGGAATCCTGGTAATAACCCATATCATATTATTGGAAATGTAAATGTTCCAAATGATTCTACATTAATTATTGAGCCTGGAGTTGAGATAGTTTTTGATGGGTATTATGAGTTTAGAGTTTATGGTTCAATGTATGCAAATGGGACTTCAGATGATCTCATCTCTTTTTCTGGAGATGGAAATTTTTATTTTGATCATAGTGATCATTTAGAATTATCTTATTGCAATTTTGGTGATGTCCCAATTGATGATTACTTGGAAGTGATAGATCAAATTGAAAATACTGACCCATTTGAAGATTTTGAAAATGGTCACGATGGCTGGTCATATAATGGAAATGTTAATAATTTTGATCATCAAAGCTCTTATGATGGTTCGAGTGCACTTAGAATTTATTATAATGGTGGAAATACTTCTTATGCTCATAATATTTATTCTCCATCTTTTGATTTAGAAGAAGGTGATAAAGGAATGTCATTTTGGCGTAGAACTGATTGGTCTAATTCATGTAACTATCATTTCAAGGTTTATATTTCTATTGATGATGGAGGATGGCAGGAAATTTATTATGATGATTGTGAACAAACAACTTGGGGACAGATTCTGGTTGATTTAAGTGAATACAGTGGTAAAGCACAATTGAGATTTGAAAATCATTTTTATGATTGGGGTGAATTGAAAATTGATGATATTCGATTTTTTAATGGTAGAATTGATTATAAAAATGGAAGAATATATAGTAATAATACCCCAATAGTTTTAGATAATAGTGATTTGATAGGTTACTATATTTATACAGACAATCTATCTCCCGTTTCTCTTTCTGATTCAAGGTTATACTTTTCGCATAATGGCTACGATGGTATTAGAACCACTGGAAGTTATTCTCCAATACAGTTGATAAATTCTGAATTATATGGTAGTGATGATGATGGAATTGAAACAGGTGGAACAGAATCTCCTGTGACATTAGTTAACTCACATGTATCTAATTCAGATGATTATGGTATTTTAAGTAATAACTCGTATAGTTTTGTTACGTTAGATAATTCTTCATGTTCAAACAATGCTTCTATGGGAATTAGAACTGAAAATAGTTATTCACCTATTACTTTAAATAATTCAAATGTGAATGATAATGGTAGTTATGGGATTGCGACTTATAATTCAGAATCACCTATTGAAGTGTATTCATCCACTGTTAATGATAATGGAAGTTATGGAGTGTATACAGAAAGCTCAGACTCTCCCATAACTGTTTATGATAGTTTTATAAATAATAATAATAGCTATGGTATAAGGCTAAATTCAAGTGGTAATGTTGATGTTAAGAGAACTGAAATAAAAAATAATGGTTCTTATGGAATGCATATTGATGCTAACGTGGATGTAAATCTAGAGCATTGTATTATTTCTAATAATAATGGTCGTGGAGTTTATTCAGAAGGCAGACTTTATGCTGATAATTGTGTTATATCAAATAATAATGGTCATGGATTGTATTCTTACTATACAATGGAAATAAATCATTGTACAATTTATCATAATCGTGATCATGGTCTATATATGAATAGTAGTTATTATATGGATGTTAATAATTCAATTGTATTTGATAATGATTGGGATAGTCAGCATTATCAAATCTATAATGGTGGCTATATGAGTATGACTTATAGTATAGTGCAGGCATATGATGGGTTTGGTATTCAAGGGAATACGAATGATTCTTATGTATATCAGGGGCCTGGATTAATACCATTTAATCCACTTATTCTAGATGAATATGGCACACTGTCTCAAAACTCGCCAGCTGTTGATGGTGGAGAGCCTTGGCAACATGATGATTTTATGCCACCGGGTCTTGGAACATTGATTGCTGATATGGGTGCATATGGTGGTCCTAATAATTCAGCCTGGGGAGGTGGAATTGATCTTCCAGATGGTGCCCCAGTAATTTTAAATGTTCAGGATATACCTCAGGATGAAGGTGGATGGGTAGGTCTACAGTTTAATGGATCACCATTTGATTATGACCATTTTGGTTATGATATTACACATTATTCTTTTTGGAGGGCGATGGATTTTGATGGTGAGGGTGATTTCTCTAATACTCCAGATGGAGATTATTTTCATATTGAATCAATTAATAGAGATGATTATTATTGGGAGCATCTAGGTGATATGACTGCACTTAATCACGATAGTTATGGATATAGCGCAGAGACACTTGCTGACTCAACATCACTTGGAATGTTCTTAACGACATTTATGGTGGTTGCCCATACAGATACTGAAGATATTTATTTTATGTCTGACCCAGCTAGTGGGTATTCTGTAGATAACTTAGCACCATCTGTTCCTACAATCTTATCTTCTGTGGTTGAAGGTAATAATGTTAATCTTTTATGGACAGGACAAAGGGAAGAAGATTTTACTCATTTTAATTTATATAGAAATGGTGAATTTTTAACAACAGTATATGATTCATCCTATGTGGATACTGAAATGGCATATGGATCATATGCAGAGTATTCAGTGTCAGCTACAGATATTCATGAGAATGAATCAGATCAATCAGATATAGAGTCCTTGTATGTAAATATTCCAGGAGATGTTAACGCAGACTATACATTGGATGTTATT
>CAYTPF010000056.1:0-7624 GCA_964439775.1 uncultured bacterium
TTGTTTTTTTAATGGGACCGACTGGATCAGGAAAATCTACAGTTTTAAGAACAATATATAAAGAGATTAATATTGAAAAAGGTAAAATAATGTTAGATGGTGAAGATATTTCAAATATAAAACAAAGAAATATTCCATTTTTAAGAAGAAAAATAGGAATGATTTTTCAAGATTTTAAATTAATTCCTGATAGATCTGTATATGAGAATATTGCACTACCATTAAGGATATCAGGTGTTAAATCAAAATATATAAAAGAAGAAGTGATGGAAATGTGTAGTAAAGTAGGATTAAAAAATAAAGAAAAATTTTATCCATTAAATTTGAGTGGGGGTGAACAACAGCGCGTTTCTATTGCTAGAGCTTTAATCAAAAAACCTAGTATTATATTAGCTGATGAACCAACCGGCAATTTAGATCCTGTCATATCTGATGATATCTTAGATATAATGGAAATTGCAACTGATAATGGAGCTGCGGTTTTAATGGCAACTCATAATTTCCCTCTTATTAGACCTCGCAAAAAGAGATTTATAGAATTAAATCAAGGGCAGAGAGTTAATTAGTTTATGTCTAGAATTGCATTTTTGATTACGGAGAGTTTTATGGGTCTTTATAGAGCCAAGTTGCAGGCATTTATATCCTCAGTTACTATTTCTATAACATTAATTGTTTTTACATTAACATATTATGCTTATGTAAATTTTATTGATTATTCATTTGAATTAAAAACAAGATATAGGATTGATGTTTTTTTTAATGCAGAGATTGGTTATGAAGAAGGTAAAAATATTTTTAATTTAATTATGAATATTGATGGCATAGAAAAAGGTGAATTTATTGATAAAGAATTTGCATCTGATATTTTTGAAACATATTTTAATACTAAAATTGAAAATATTCTAGGTACAAATCCACTACCATTGGGTGGTAGATTTGATGTGACTTCGGAAAATAGAAATGTTAAATCAATGGATGATATAGTAATAAATATTAAAAAAATTAATGGTATTGATCAGGCGACATTTAGATCTGGTTTAATATCTAGATTAGATAAAATTATTGATAATTCATTTAACATATTATTACTCATCGGAATGAGTATATTTTTATTATCAATCATATTAGTTTCAAATACTATTAGGCTAATAATTCATTCAAAAAGAAATACAATAGAAACCTTGAAATTGCTTGGAGCAACTAAAATGTTTATTAAAGTACCATTTTTAATTGAAGGTATTTTGCAGGGCCTTCTTGGTTCGTTTTTTTCGGTGACTGTTTTATGGATATTATACTCATTAGCACAGTATATTTTTGTGCCTATATTTAATCCAATGAGTATTAATATTTTAGATATTTTATATGCAAATATATTTATTGGTATTTTCCTAGGTATTATTGGTAGCTATAGAGGTTTTTCAAAATATATTTAAAATAATTTTCATTCGCTTTGCACGCTAAGGTAAATAAATTTAAATTTTAGCCTGTTTTATTTCAGGGAAAAACAATTTATGGCAAAAAAAAGTAATAAAAAAACTAGTACAAAGAAACAATCTACTGCAAAATCAAATGATAAGGCGAATCAAAAAATAATTGATGATTTAAAAAAACAACTAAATGATCAAAAAGAAAATGTAGATAAACAATTTGATAAATATAAACGTTTATTGGCTGAATTTGATAATTATAAAAGAAGAACAGATAAAGAAAAAAATGATTTATCAAGTATGGCTATAATAAATTTTTCTAAAGATATAATTACTATTATTGATGACTTTGAAAGAACCTTAGATTCTATTCCAGAATTAAATAAAAAAGAGTCCTATATAGATGGTATTCAATTAATTTTTGATAAATTAACTAAAATTTTATTAGATAAAGGAATAGAACCATTTGAATCTCAAAATGAAAATTTTGATCCGGAAATTCATGAGGCTATTTCCATTGTAAATGATAAGAAATTTGAAGATGGTGTAATTATTAATGAATATTTAAAGGGATATAAGTACAAACAAAAGATTATTAGACACGCACAAGTTGTTGTAGCTAAAAATAAAAAATAAATATGCGAGATTATTATGAAATTCTAGGAGTTGATCGTCAGTCTTCTTCTAAAGAAATTAAAAATGCTTATAGAAAGTTAGCATTTAAGTATCATCCAGATAAAAATCAGGGAGATGCTTCGGCCGAGCAGAAATTTAAAGAAGCAGCAGAAGCATACGATGTTTTAAGTAATGATGAAAAAAAATCTAGATATGATCAATTTGGACATGCTGGCGTTAAAGGTGCAAATCAAGGGCATCCAGGTTTTACAGATTTGAATGACATATTTAGTAATTTTGGTGATATCTTTGAAAATATGGTTGGCGGTGGATTTGGTGATATTTTTGGAAATAATAGTAGGCAAAGAAGAAGTAGAGGTAGTGACCTTAAGTTGACATTGCCAGTCACTCTAGAAGATTTAAATTTAGGAAAAACTAAAACTGTTCGGGTTCAAAGATATGAGTCTTGCAAATCTTGTAGTGGTAATGGATGCGCAAAAGGTCATGATTTGTCACAATGTAGTATATGTAGTGGTACTGGAGAAATTAGAAAAGTTCAAAGATCTTTCTTGGGGCAGGTAGTCAATGTTCAACCTTGTTATAATTGTAATGGAAACGGTAAGGTAATTAAGAACCCATGCAATGACTGTAAAGGAGATGGAAGAATTAGGCAGCATAGTTCTATAGATATAGATGTTCCAGCAGGAGTAGTTTCTGGTAGTTATTTACCTATTAGGGGTCAAGGAAACGCTGGACCAAATGGTAGTGAGCCAGGTAACTTGATTGTTGTTTTTGATGAGGTTGACCATCCTTTGTTTTATCGAGATGAAAATAATATTATAATAGATTCTATTATTGATTTCTCTATTGCTGTTTTTGGTGGCTCTGTTGAAGTCCCAACTTTAAATGGTAAAGTTAAGTTGAAAATTCCAAAAGGAATAAAAGGTGGTCAAATGCTGAGAGTTAGAGGTAAGGGTTTGCCAGAATTGAATAGCCATAGAATTGGAGATTTAATAGTTAGGATAAATATAAATATTCCCAAAAATATAAGTAGTAAGTCTAGAGAAATCATAGAAGAATTAAAAAAAGAAATTTTTACTGAAGCAGAATTTAAAAAATTCAGATAAAGGAAAATAATTCATGCAAAAAAACAATATTGATAAAAAAGTAGGATTGCTAGATTGGGGAATTGTTTTTTCATTTTTAATAATGTTGCTTGTTATATATATCCCATTATCGATTTGGGAAGAAGAAGAAAATTATAAAGATGAAAGTAGAAGAAGAATGGAAATAATAGTAAATGCTCAAGAATTTTATCGTGAGCTTACTGGTAGCTATACTAATGATGGTGAAGAATTATTGGAATTGGTTGAGTCTGCTATAGATTCAACAATTGCAGATACATTATTTTTTGGTAAGCAAACTATTTCTTTAAAGAAAAAAAATATTGATGTAGAAATTAGTAAGGGTTTTCTTAGTAGGGCAGATACAACATTTAGTATAGGGGTAAATCGCAAAAAAACTATAATTGATACAATATATACAGTAGAGATGTTAAATGCTGAAACAAATGGTTTGGATACATTATTTATCAATACAAGTAATATTGAAAATGCTAAAAATGATACCTTATTTAAAAAGATCGTAAGTTTTAGTAGAAATAGCTATAATGAAAGTTATACTGATTATATAAGTAGAAAATACAAGTTAACAAATGATTTACTATTATGTCCTCTTACGCAAAAACCATATAGTTTTATTATAAATAATGATGATCCAGAAGATATATTTTTCACTATTAAAAGTCCAGTAGCTAAAGATTATAAGGAAAGAAGGTATTTGTTTTTTAAATTTAAGTCTGGTGAACATGGATTTATAGAAGATAAAAGAAAAAGTTGGTCAAGTAAATAGATATTATGATTTCAATTACTCAAGATAAAAATACATTTTTTTATATTAATTGGATTCCTTCTGAACAAGGTCCTTTGATCCTTGATTATGGTCAAGAATTAGTAAAAAAAGATTTAAATGATTTATATTATAACGCATTAGATAATATTCGTTTAAAAATAAAAACAGAAGATGATATATTTTCAATTTCAGTAGATTCAAATTCAGTTATGTTTTCTGAAACAGATGTCGATGATCAATTTGACCACTTTGATATTTTGGATTGGTTTAATGAAAAGCAAATTGGGAATCAAACTGAAAAAAAATATGAAACATTGCATTATTTGTTTTCAAAAAATCAGAACAAATATTTAAATATACATTTTCAATCGAATATAAAAGATAAGTTAAAATTATTTGCTCAAGATAATAATGCAGAAATAAGAAGTATTGGCTTGGGAATTTTTTCAGCTGAAATATCAGCTAGATGTATATATAATGCTGATGTTGAAGATAGTTATGCAATTATAAAGTTTACAAATATATGTGAAGCTCTAATCATTGATAAAGGTGAATTAGTTTCCTATATTCAATTTAGGATAAAAAATGATAAAACTTCTCTCAAAATGAATTTTGGAGATTTAGATTACTCAAAGAAATTTTTGAAAGAAATAGATATCTTGATTGGTGGAAAAAATAAAACAAAGTTAATTGTTGAGCACTTATATTTTTACAAGGGTAAGGGTAAGCATAAATCTGTTGATAATTTATTAAAATTAAAAAACAATAAAATTACTCCAATTAATATTTTTTCTAAAATTAATTTAAATAATGATAAAAAAATTAAAGATAATGAGGGTATGCAATTTGCTGAAAATGGCTCATCATTTTGGGGTATAGATGTTTAACATTAATTTGTTAGGAACTCCTGGTATTCAGCCTGACATAGTCAATAATTATATTTCATATCGAGCTGAAGATAAAAAAAATATAAAAAATGTAATTGTTAATGAACAGCCAGGATTTTTTACTAAAATAATTGATTATGTTCCTAGCAAATCAGATTACATTTCATTTGCAATGCTATGTTTTATCATTACAATCTTAATTTATTTAAAACCAATAAGCAATAAATCTAACATTAATGATAAAGTATATAATATGATTTCATTAGACTCAATTGATCTAAGTGATAAGTATATTATTATAAAAAATGTTTTAGAAGACATTCAAAATGATAAAAATATAAAATTATTAAAAATAGCAAGTGCAAAAAATTATTTAAATTTAAAGTTTACCTCAAATGAGGGGATTAAAGAATTAAATATGTTTGGTAAAAAAATTAAGATGAAATATGATTTATTTTCAAGGATTCAGGGAGATAGTACATCTGGATATATACTGTCAATTGATATCCCTTGGAAAATTTATAACGGATCACAGGATTTGACAAAAATTCAGAATTTTGGAGAGAGTTCTTATATATATTTTATAATTAAAGATCTGATAAATAATGAAGTGCTACATCAAGGTAATCTCAACGTAGATATTAAAGAGGGAGATAATTATTTTATTAAATTTTATCCAGCTAAAATGAATATTTAAGATGTCAAAAATTATTGCTGGAAAATACAAGGGCCGAAAAATAAAAATTTCTAATTTAAGAAATGTTCGCCCAACCCTTGCAAAAGTAAAAAAATCGATTTTCCAAATATTAGAGCCATTTAATGATAAAAAAATACTTGATTTATATTCAGGGACTGGTTCAATTGGACTTGAATTTTTAAGTCGTGGAGCTAGAGAGGTTGTAATGGTTGAAAAATCTAGAAAATTAACATCATTGTTAAAGCAAAATATTTCCAATATACATCTTGAGGATAACTATCAAATTATTTGTAATGATGTTATGAGATTTTTAAAAATTAATGAAAATAAATTTGATATTATTTTTGCTGATCCACCATATGATTCTATAGATTTTTTTAAGCTTAAAGATTCTATTGATTCTTCATTAGTTAAAAATGGTACTTTTTGTATGGAAATGAATAAACAGAAAATAAATGATTTAATGATTGATATTAGAGTATATGGTAATTCACAGGTTGCTATATGGACAAAATAATATGAAAATAGGAATTTATCCAGGAACTTTTGATCCTATAACATTAGGTCATTTAGATATCATAAAACGAGCCAATAAATTATTTGATAAAGTTATTATTGCTGTAGCTGAAGACTCACGTAAAAACCCTATTTTTACAATAGATGAAAGGAAAAAATTAATTGAAGAGTCAACTAGAAAAATGAATAATGTTGAGATAGATTCATTTAAAGGTTTGCTTGTTCAATATGCTGAAAAGATAGAAGCAATATCTATTATAAGAGGTTTAAGGGTACTATCAGATTTTGAAGATGAGTTTAAAATGGCTTTAATGAATAGAAGTTTAAATGATAATATCGTCACAATGTTCTTGATGCCCCATGAAAAATATACTCATCTAAGTTCATCTATAATAAGAGAAGTTGCAAAATTGAAGGGTGATATAAGTAAATTAGTACCAAGAAACGTTAAAAAAGCATTGGATGAAAAATTTGATTAACAATACTTTTAGTCAGGAAATATTAGAAAAAGCGCAAAGGACAAAAGCTAGGATTATTCTACCTGAAAATGATAAGAGAGTTAAAGATGCAAAATCTTTTTTGGTTAAAAATAAAATAAATGTTATTGATATAGATTATGATAAAATTAATAAATATCTAGATTTTATTTCAAAATTAAAATTTACAAAAAACTGGACAACGCCTATGATGTTGGAGTTTTTAGATGATCCAATTCATTTAAGTTGTGCAATGTTGGCATGTAATGATGCTGATGGAGTTGTTGCTGGTGCAACAGTATCTACCGCAGAAATTATTAGAACTGCTATTAGATTAGTTGGAATTGATAATAGCGCAAAATGGGTTTCAAGTATGTTTTTAATGGTTTCTTCAGATTATAAATGTAAATATTCATTTGCAGATTGCGCTGTGATTCCTGAACCAGATTCAGATCAATTAGTTAGTATTGCTTACAATGCATCTAAATTGCATAAAATTTTAACAGGAGAAGAGTCAAAAATCGCATTTTTATCTTTTTCTACTATAGGAAGCTCATCACATTACAGGGTTGAAAAAGTGAAGAATGCATATATGAAATTCAAAGCTAAATATCCAAAAATATTATGTGAGGGTGAAATTCAATTTGATGCAGCATGGGTTCCGGATATTGCTAGAGATAAAATCCCTGATACCATTATTGAAGGGAAGGCTAATGTATTTATATTTCCTAACTTAGATGCGGGAAATATTGGTTATAAAATAGCTCAACGTATGGGTAATTACTATGCTTGGGGACCATTGCTTCAAGGTTTGAAAAAACCTGTTAATGATTTATCTAGAGGATGTTCTATTGATGATATTATAAATATTGCTTCAATAACATCATTGCAGAGTAATTGCTATGCCAACGTATAATTACGCATGCGATTCGTGTGATAATGCATTTTCTATAATGCAAAGTATAAAAGATGAAGCATTAAAAAAATGCAATAAATGTAATGGAAATATTAATAGAATAATCAGTGGGAATATGGGATTGATATTTAAAGGTTCAGGTTTTTATTTAACTGACTATGTAAAAAAAAATAAAACAA